>JBDHQB010000049.1:0-7081 GCA_039806825.1 Parachlamydiaceae bacterium
ACTCTTTGCGCCTTTGCGTCTTTGCGTTAAAAATTCCACACAATTTAACTCCACACAAATCACCATCCACCTCTGTGTACCTCTGTGGCCCTCTGTACCTCTGTGTAAAAATTCTACACAAACTTATGACCAGGTTAGACGTTTTTGAGGGATGCTGTAATCAATACCGCAAGATCTGAGTCTTCCGAATGGTCTTGTAATGTCTTTTTTACCGCTTTCTGAGCTATCATTTGATTATAGCCGAGGTTAATAAGAGCTCCCATCAAATCTTGAATCTTCTGTGCTTTTGCATCTTTCGGCACCGCTATGCTCAAATGAGCAAAAGGGCCTCCTAATTTATTTGCAAGCTTATCACGCAATTCAATAATCATCCTTTCAGCACTTTTCTTGCCAATACCAGGAACTTTGCAAAGGGTGCTGATATCATGATTTGAAACAGCTTCTTGCAATTCATGAGCTGATAAATGGCTGATGATATTTAATCCTGTCTTTGGGCCTATTCCAGATATCCCAATTAATATCTCAAAAAGATCTCTGTCACTAGCTTGCAAAAATCCGTATAAAGTTTGCGAGTCCTCACGCACTTGCAAGGAAGTATAAAGTGTAACTTCGCTGCCATTATTGGGAAGTAGTGCAAACAAACTGGCAGGCACCGAAATTAAATAGCCGATTCCTCCTACATCCACAACAGCATGAGATGAGGTTGCATTGACCAGTTTTCCACGGATATAGGCGTACATTTAAATTTCCTTTGCTATCATTTTTTTATGCTGGATGCTATGGGCATGACACACACATAATGCAAGGGCATCTGCGGCATCCGATGGAGGTAATTCAGAAAGTTTAAAAATCCTTTGCACCATTCTTTGCACTTGAGTTTTACTGGCCTTTCCATTCCCAACAACAGCACGTTTCGCTGAATTTGGGGCGTATTCAAAAATGGGGATAGGCTCGGGCTTGCATTTCGTTGCTCTAACTGTGATGACTCCTCTGGTCATACCCAAAACCAAAGCGGAGCGCGGATTATCTCTAACATATTGTGTTTCAACAACTAAATGCTTTGGCTTATGTCTCTCTAAGAGCTCCCCTACTCCATCGTATATAACCCCAATACGGTCTGAGAGCTTCCATTTAGCTGGCGGGCGTATACAACCATAGTCAAGAATATGATACTGACCGGCATCCAATGTAATAAGACCATATCCGGTAACTATTGTACCCGGATCTAACCCAATAATAATCAAGAAATCCTCATCTTTCTTATTACATTATCAAGCTTTCACAAAATTTGGAATCAATGTATAAAAAAAATCAACAAGACAGGAGATCATGTATGTTAACGGTTAAGAACGTAAAAATGTTGGATGGAAAGCTCATTCAAATTGAGGTTAATTCCGACAAAGATTCAGTGTTCGATGCAGAAAGTAAATATACTGTGATTCCATCTGTCATAGATCCCCATTTCCATCTTGATGAAAAAGGAAATGATTGGAAATCAATTACCTCAGCAGCTGTTGCGGGTGGCATCAGTACATTATGTTGCTTTGATTCAATCAGAACATCTTCTGAGCTCGAGGCAAAAGGGAAAAAAATTGATGAAGATCTAAAGAAGCTTGATATCCCGTTAAAGCACCATTTTTACTATGCTCCTGATGAAAAGAATTTGAACGGCATTGGTCAAATCAAACAAGATATTATTGGTTTAACAACTCAGTTGCAATTGGATAAAACGTACGAGCTTTACAATGACAATATTTTCAGGGTTGCTGCTCAAGAAGATTTAATTGTTGTAATCGATGGTGACGGACAAGACAGGGTGAAGCGTACGAGAGAAGGAATTCGGTTAACACAAAAATATGCTGCACAGGCTTACTTTTTGGATTTAAGTACCCCTGAGGAGCTAGAGCTCATTCGTCAAGCTAGAAAAAGCTCATTGTTGATTCATACTGGCATTACAGCAGACAATTTATTCAATGGTAAACATCAAGATGCTTTATGGAGAGGAATCTCTGATGGAACAATTGATACGATTGGAACAGGACATGGTGCTGGGCATGTGGAAGGTTTAAAAGCATTGCTTCCAGGACTTTTAAGAGCGATTAAATCCAAAAAAATCAAAATTGAAAAAGTGATAGCACTGACTCGAATGAATCCTGCAAATATGTTCAGGCTTCCAAGAAATGAGGATTTACTTTTAGTAGATCTCGATAAAGGGGAAGTGAAGCATCTTATCCTTGGTGGCAAACTCCATTAAATCTGTTGCCGAAAATTAACCACGGAGCGCACGGAGTACACGGAGATAGAACAAAATTAATAGGGTAAGCTGAAAATCTTTTTGGCCACCCCATATTTTCTCTCCGTGTACTCCGTGGTTAATTTTAAGGGTTAACCTACAAGCTTATAGGTCAGCAAACGGGTTTGAAGATTGGCCGAAGGAATTACCTTTCTTACGGCGATTGATTTCGGAGCGGAGCGAGAACAATAGATCTTGATCAAACTCTTTCTTAGCAGCCCAGAGAAGATAGTCTAAAGGCAATTCTTTAATCAAGCGTCCTTTATGTTTACCAAGAGGCATCACTTTCAAACGGATCGGCTTTGATAGCTCGTCAAACAACTGATCGGTTGTGTTGTACCGTTTTGATAAATGCTTGAAAACTTCCATGTTGACGATCACATCGCTCATAGCTCTGTGAGCCCCTTCCAACGGAATATTAAAATGTATTCTTAGCTGTTCTAAAGAATTGACAGGACTTTCTCCATAAAGTCTCGCAAGCCTTAAAGTGTCTAATTTCCTTAAAGATCGCAATTCATGAGGGATCCCCAATCTATCCGCAGCATTGGCAATCATTTCAAGGTCGTATGCAATTCCATGTCCTACCGCTATGTGGCGGTCTATCAAAGAAAGTATCTCTGGTATGACTGCGCCAATCGAAGGCTTTCCTTGGACCATATTGGGAGTGATTTTATGGATAGCAATCGATGCTTCTGAAATTTCTTTCTCAGGATCGATCAACGATTCAAAGGTGTGTAAGACCTCACTCATTGTAAATTTTGCTACAGCAATTTCGACGATCCTATCTTCAATTGGGTCAAGACCTGTAAATTCACAGTCCACACACACAAAGGTTGTTTTATCAAGTCTTGCCATAAAAAATATTACTCCTCACCTTGTAAGGCATCACAAATTAATTTTATTAGAGGCAATCTACCGCCTCCCTTTAATGTAGAATAGTAAACGTAGTAGAGATTCTCCAGATTGAGAGCTTCAAGGATTTTTTTAGTATTTAAAAGCTTCTCACTCTGATTGACCTTATCGGTTTTAGTTAAAACCAGGATCATGGATTTGCCGCTTTGCAAAATGTAATTGATCATCTCAATATCTTCTGCATTTGGTGAACGACGAATATCCAATAAAAATAAAATCAATTTCAGTTCTTCCCTTTTTTCAAGGTAGCTCTGAATCATAGGTCCCCATTCTTTTCTGACAGCAAGGGGAACTTGAGCATAGCCGTATCCAGGCAAGTCTGCAAACGCAATCAAATTATTGAGATTAAAAAAATTGAGCGCCTGGGTTTTACCTGGTGTTGAAGAGGTTTTAACAAGACCACTTTTTGATTGGAAAAGGTGGTTCAAAAGACTGGACTTCCCAACATTCGAGCGGCCTGCCACAGCGATTTCGGGTAAAATATGCCCTTTGTCATTTTTTATTGTCGGATAGTCTGAAGGTTTTACTGCCGTTTTGACAAAGCGGGCATTTTTAAAGTCATCAATTTTCATTGAACCTCTTTAATGTCGATCACTCTGATTTCTTCTCCTGCATGCTGAAGCCTAACTTCATAACGGGGAACCGGCAAAAATTGGGCTATTCTTTCTGGCCATTCAATACAGATGATTCCATCGGCATCAAAATATTCGTCAAATCCCATGCTTAAAAACTCATCAGGGTTTTGCAATCTATAAAGGTCAAAATGGTAAACATTTCGTGTTCCTGAATAGATATTAAGATAAACGAATGTTGGACTATTGACGATTTCCTCTGAGCATCCTGAAGCTCCGGAAGCTATCCCTTTGATGAGTGTCGTTTTTCCCGCTGCCAGGTCTCCAAAAAAACAGATAAGTGCTTGATTAGGAAGGGTTTTACCCCATTCGTAGCCGAATTGAGTCGTTTCGGCTGAAGAATGGGTAATAAAAGATTCCATAACTTTTGAGCTTATTCAGCTTCGACCCAAGGTTCAATGTACGGGACAAACTCTTCCATTTCGCTCAAACTTTCGACGAAAGCGGCAATTTTATCTTCGACGATCTGTTTTTGAATAAAATCTAAGAAATGTTCTTCAATAGTGAAGCGATTTTGATTTTGGACTTCAATCAGTGTCAAAGGCTTCAAATAATTCTTCTTAAAATCTTCAATAACAGCATTTTTTGTGCTGAAGAGTTTCCCGCTTAGGACCGAGGAGTAAACTTTCTTAGTCAAAGGTTCTTTCGGTTTTGCTTTTTCGAGATAGCTTTTAATAACTTCAGGATCTTCCGAAACAAAAAACCGTTTTACTTTTAGCCCACCGACTCTTTCAGTATTTTCTGGGCATTTGGATACCCAGTCGTAGATAGCATCTTGAGGGTTGGGATGGGTGTTGTCCCCAAAAACTTTTCCAGTAAATGGGCAGATATAAATTTTCTTTGTTTCAGCGTTGACAGCTTGGTTGCTGAAAGTGATTTTGATTTCAGCTTCGTGCCAGAGTTTATTATCTTTCTCTAATGCCTTGACAGCATCATCGCTGCTTTGGTAGATAATTTTATCTTTTGGAAAAAGGACAGGTTGAAGGTTAAATCTTTTTTCGACAAAAAACAGGTATGTGCTGATGAGTTCAGCAGGTTGATTTTCACTGAGATATTGTTTTAAAGAGTTTTTTACATCTTCTGAGATGACGACTTTGGTCATTGCAACCTCTTTAACTGACTTTTTTATAAATACTGCTAGTGAGAATACCCTTTCCCCCCTTAATAAACAAGGGTTATTTCTAGACAATATGGACAGTATGGACAATATGGACCTAAAGGACATCTAGACAAAGAATTGGCCAAAGTCCATATTGTCCATACTGTCCATATTGTCCATTTTAATTTGTTTTTTCTGAGATGAATCATGACTAACATTGCCGATCAATTGATAGAATATTTTAGAAAAGGAACATTGTCTGCTTTCCCTGATCTTGAAAAAGAGGGAAATGTACCGATAGAGATCGCCCAAAGTTCTAATCCTAAGTTTGGTAACTATCAGTTTAACACTCCTATGAAACTTGCCAAAGTTCTTGGAATGCCACCACGGCAGATCGCGGAAAAAATCAAGGGCGCTTTGCAATCCAATCCCATGATTTCCAACTTAGAAATTGCTGGTCCAGGGTTTATCAACATTACGATTGCCACCGATTTTCTCAATAAAGAATTGAACAAGGCCTTTAGGGACCCTCGCCTGGGAATTGAGCTACCGGAAAAGCCTCTAAAAGTTGTTATTGACTTTTCCTCTCCTAACACTGCCAAAGAGATGCATGTAGGGCATTTACGATCCACAATCATCGGAGATAGCTTGGCACGGTTGTTGGAATTTTACGGCCATGATGTCTTAAGGTTGAATCACATCGGCGACTGGGGAACTGCATTTGGAATGTTGATCGCTTACATGCAAGCGGAAGCTCCAGATGTGCTTGCTGGCAAAAAAAATGCCGACTTGCCGCAGTTAATGCAATGGTATAAGCAGGCCAAACTTAAATTCGATTCTGAACCTGAGTTCAAAAAAGCATCCCAGCTACAGGTAGTTGCATTGCAGAGTGGAGATCCCAATGCCCTGAAAGCTTGGGAATTAATTTGCAAAATTTCAAGGGATGCTTATCAGCAGATTTATGATCTCTTAGATATCAAAATTCAAGAGAGGGGCGAGTCTTTCTACAATCCGATGCTGGCAGATACAGTGAAAGACTTGGAATCGAAAGGACTTGTTCAGATTTCAGAGGGAGCAAAATGTATTTTTCTTGAGGGCTTTCAAAATCGTGAAGGAGAACCTTTGCCATTGATGGTTCAAAAATCTGACGGTGGATTTAACTACGATACAACCGACATGGCAGCAATGCGACAAAGGGTCGATAAAGAAAAGGCCGATTGGATCATTATTGTAACCGATGCTGGGCAAGCGACACACTTTCAAATGATCTTTGCAGCGGCTAAGAAGGCTGGGTATCTTCATAATAGAAATATTCGGCTTGACCATGTTCCTTTTGGCCTAGTTTTAGGATTGGACGGAAAGAAGTTCAGAACAAGATCTGGGGAAACTGAAAAGCTAATCGATTTAATTACTGCGGCAATAGACCAAGCGAAAAAAATTCTGGATGAAAGAAGCCCTGAGATGGGCGAAGCTGAACGATCGGATTTAGCCCATAAATTGGGAATTTCTGCGATCAAATATTCGGACTTGGCAAGTCATAGATTGAGTGACTACGTTTTTAGCTATGATAAGATGTTGAAGTTCGAAGGCAACACAGCTGCATTCTTGTTATATGCGTATGTGAGGGTTGCAGGGATTAAGCGGAAAGTGGGTGTGGATCCGGAAAGTTTGAAAGGAAACA
Source organism: Parachlamydiaceae bacterium (assembly GCA_039806825.1). Lineage (GTDB taxonomy): Bacteria > Chlamydiota > Chlamydiia > Chlamydiales > Parachlamydiaceae > JBDHQB01. The sequence goes on from JBDHQB010000049.1 coordinate 6,618, forward strand.
CACAAATTGATGTTAGGCATCCGTCGGAGGTAGCTTTAGGATTGCATCTGTTGCAATTTAGTGAGGCACTGGAGTCTATGGCGCAAGATTTGACTCCAAATAGATTGACCGATTATTTGTACACTCTTGCAGAAAAATTTAATGCATTCTTTAGGGACTGCAGAGTTGAAGGCTCACCTGAACAAAATTCGAGATTGTTGTTGGCAGAATTGACTGCAAGAACATTGGCGCAAGGACTCGAAATTTTGGGCATCCACACTGTCGACAAGATGTAAAGCTCGTTATTTAGCCACAGAATTAACCACGGAGCACACGGAGTGCACGGAGGAGAATAAAACAGAATGGGCAGGATAGGAATCGGGGAGGCAGTGCGCCGCAGGCCCTGGAATGCGGTGGCCCCCCCCCCCCCCGGGCCCCCCCCGACGGGAAAAGCGCCTGTAGGGGAAAGAGGTTGGGAAAATGAA
>JBDHQB010000050.1:0-6877 GCA_039806825.1 Parachlamydiaceae bacterium
TCCTTCATCCTTCATCCTTCATCCTTCATCCTTCATCCTTCATCCTTCATCCTTCATCCTTCATCCTTCATCCTTCTTAAAAGTCTAGGAATGGTACGCTGCACTCCTCTTCCTCGAGGGTGGGTCTTCTAAATCCGAAATTAATGTAGAAAGCAATCCTGTCATCCAGCCAATCTTCCCTATGCTGATACGATGCCCTAAAATTCCATCCTCCTCGGAAACGTCCGATCAGATTTATTCCATATTCATTATAGTTTGGCTGATGTTTCCTGTTCCATCCTGTTCTGCTCTCAAATGCCAAAGCCCAGGTAGGATTCAAACGATAAAATCCATGAAAAAGTAAAGTATTTCTTCGATCAGATAAAGATGAATGTAAAAGCTGCTTTTCAGACCTAAATGAATCTAAAATAAAATTGAAATGATCAACTTTTCTCCAATCAAATGCACAGCGATGTCTGAACTCAAAAGCGAAGGCTAGATCTCTACTGACAGTCCAATCTGTCCTAAAATTGATATGATCAAGCTCTTTTGCAAAAAAGTTCCATGCTGTCTGCAAAGAATATCTTAACGTTGGACGAGTATTCCAGATGACCTTTGCATAAATTTTTTGAAATGTTTCTTCAATAGCTGGAGTATCTACGAACGCATTGGTCCAAATATCTGCAAATATCTTCCTAAATAAAGTATCTTCCTCATTATAGAATGTCAATTGTTGGCGCACCCCAATCCTGGCCATATCTAATCTATACCAACCATCATCAATGTCAAAAATATAATGTTGGTTTGGATTACTTGTCGGTGAAGTCAAATAGTCATACCTTACATACGGTTCAACCATATGTTTTCCAAAAGTCAAGTTCTTGTAGAACGATGTATTGACCTCAAAGCTTGCCAGCCCTAATACCAATAGTTGACTTTCGTTGAGAGGGGAGTTCCCATAGTATATTCCCACAAATCCTACTTCAGGTGTTGCTCTGAAAATCCCCATCTTAAAAGGTCTGTATAATCTATTTTGTAATTCTAAGCGGGTGGAATTGTAGTCAACATCGTGGGTAAAATCATTAGCATAGGTAAAATCCAAATAGGAAACTCTAAATAAATTCTCGCATATGATTCCCGTTTTTCCAAAAACGAACGGTCTCCACGATGTCGCAAAAGTGGGTAGTTCCTGTTTCACTGTTTGGAACTGATTCACCCTTACTCTTGTCAAAAAGGTGGCGATCCAGTTTTCCTCTTTGCGAAGAAATTCTAGCTGTGTACGACCACATGTATCGAGCTCTAGTCCACGATCATTATAGTCGGAAGCCATATCCCGATCGCTCAATTTGTCCCATGTTAAATCGACCTGCAGTTTGTCATCAAAAAGCAAGTTGTGGTAGATCCCTTGAAAACGATAGCGGATATTTTCATGCAGGTTATAGATGGAATTGTCATTTGCAGCGTAATTAATAGTTTGGAAAGTCTCTTTTCCATCATCCGACTTATAATAAGTTTCCACACCTCCACCAGGACCTCGATTAAACCTGTAGTCAAAACGCGCGAAGGCTTGAAAATTTTCCCATGATATAACTTCGTAAATGACTCCACCTCGAGGCCCCTGTTTTCCACCCCATTTTACATAAAAACGTAGTGGGACCTCAAAAATCGACTTCAGATTAGTCCTAAACTTCATCAGTTTTAAAAGGGTCATATTTTCAATCTTAAACCTTACATCTTGAGCTTCGATATAATGGTTTAAGGATACATGGGTCCATGCTGCAGATATCTGCCACTCAGGCAAAATATTTTCAGAAGTTGTCACCACTCCATGTGTAATTGTAAAACCACCTGTAGGACAAATTTCTATGCTATCACCAAAGATAAACCAAGGACCCGACTGAGTTCTTCCATTGATAATTGTCCCTGTCTTTGACTCAAAATCGTAATCGAGAGTATCTCCAACAAAGATGTACTCTCCCATCTCCAGCATTAAATTTCCTTCGGCGAAAATTGTGTGAACCGGTTTACCTTCGACAACTTTTTTGGTATAGATTATTTCTTGGGCCTGAATTCTGATATCTGGGGCAATAATGACCCCGCCCTTACTTGTTCTTAAAACACCATCTTCATACTGTGGTTCACGTAGATCTACTTGCACACCTTTCGTGAATATTTCCTGAACTTTATCTGTATCCGCTTCTAAAGAAACTATTGGAGCAGATAAAACAAAGAGAGTAAAAACATATTTCTTAAGATTCATATTTATTGAGTCGCACGCAGTAATAAGCCGGCTAATACGTAAATATTATCCGGATGTCCATTCTCCATGGCTTTTAAAAGTACATTCACACCTTTGTCATCCTGTCTTCTAGCAAAGGCTTCGAAACATTTAATCAAAAGGTTTGTGGTCTCTTCGGGAGTCAACGCATGGGGAGAACGCTCACCACGTGTAGTCCAAAATGACATCGTTTTTATTTCGAGCAACTGTTTACTTTGCTGGTTTGCAACCCAATCCTCTAACTGAGCTTCCCACGGACCTTCTTCTTTCATTTCATAGAGTGCCAAATTGCACGAAGTGCGTATAAAAGGAGCTCCAGCCGTCTGTTGATATTTCTTCAAAAGCTCAATTGCAGCTGGAGAGTCCAGCGTTTGCAATTTTTCAACAACAATAGGAATGATGGAATTTTGCCGCTTCTGCAATATACCATTGGCAATTTTTAAAAATTCTCCTTCTGGAAGATGCATAGCTTTATCCAGAACTTCCTCCCTAAGCTCTAAACCCATTGCATCAGCAAGCTCCTGATCCTCGCAAATCTCTGTAGCACATGGAACAGCTTTCCATGCCATCAAACCTCCGCCATAGGAATAGGACTTTGTAAATGCTAAATCTCTCTCATCCTTTACTAAAATTTCTTTCAAAGCTGGAACAGCGTTGGCATTTTGTAATTCTAAAAGTGCTAAGGCTGCATTAATGCGCACATTAAGCTGAGGACTCTTTGTCTTCGCTATCAATAACTCTTCCGATCCAGGCATCGATCCCAACATTAAAATCGCAAAGGTCACATCTTTCTCTGCAATTTTTTCTATTTCTACTCTAACTTCCTTCCTTCCCAACTGATAAAGAGCTTGCAATGCAGCTAGCCTTAAGAAAGGGGAGGGGGATTTGGCAAGCTCTATCAGAAGTGGTGCTGAAGATTCATCTTTTAATTTTCCCAAGGCTGCCGCACATGCTTCCAGTTGCGCAGGACCTGTTTGGCTTGCCAAAATTCTAATCTGAGGCAACAAATCATCGCGGCCAGCTTCAGCAATACTTGTAATGGCTTCAATTCTTACCAATTGGTCTGGATGATTCAAAAGCTTCTTCAATAACTTTGTCGACTCACTATCTCCAATAGGCGCCAATAATTTAGGCATCACTGAGATTACTTCTGGCTCAACTTTATACATTAAAGCTTCAATCTGCTCAGAGGCCATTGGAGATTTCTGCTGAGAAAGCAGATAGGCACCTTCAAGGCGTAACAATATAAAATTCGATCTTAAAGCAACTTTAATCGCTTCGGAAGTACGATCCGTTTTCCACTGGCTCATAAAATGCAGTGCAATGAGCTGCAGTTGAGGGAACCTGCTAGACATTGCTTTTTCTAAAATTCCTAAAGCTTTTTCATTAGCTGAAATCCCAGCACCATACAACGTCAACAATTGAATTTCTGGCTTACTTGACCGGGATCCCTCTTCCAAAATATTGAGAGCTATTTCCTGTAAAACATTGAAATCTTGCTTTCCAGTTTCTTCGACATGAGCATCGTAAACTTTTAAAGCGGCTGGACGATCTCGCTGCTGCAATAAAAAATTGATTCTTCCTCGCCATGCACTATCTTCAATGGATCCAAAAGCAATGCAGGGTAAAGTAATCAACGCTAATAATGCAGCTAAATTTGATCTCATTTGAGATGATTCCATAAACGTATTCCCGCTTTGGCCAACAGTCCATTCAAGGTATTTACCGGTAGTCCTGCTGCGTTATAGTAACATCCTTGGATTTCTTTTATTACTAAACTTCCTGCTCCTTGAATGGAATAGTTTCCAGCCTTATCCTGCCAGTGGATTTTTTTTAAATAGAGGTCCTTTTCTTCATGTGAAAGTTGATTGAACAAGATCTTTGTCTCTTCAAATCCCTCAAAAATACCCTTTGGAGTCCAAAGGCAAACACCAGTAAAAACACTGTGCCAATGACCGCAAAGCAAAGATAAAACTTCAAAAGCTTCTGCATAATTCGCTGCCTTAGCAAAGTGCCTGCCATTTTGAAACACAACCGTATCAGCGGTCAATATGTAAGCGGTAGGCTTTTGCTTTGCTATCGATTCCGCCTTGCCATGAGCTATTTTAACTGCAAAATCACCTGGGTTTGTCCCATCAAATGGGACACTCTCTTCATCAAAATCGGGTTTTATTTGAACAAATGGAAAATCAAAATACTCCAATATCTCTTTTCTGCGTGGGGATTGTGAACCCAATATAAATTCCATGATGACCTATTTAATAAATACTTTTGGAAAAAGAACCAATTTAATACTCTTAGTATCAATTTCTGAAGAATACAATTGTAAATTAGATAAAAAAGAAGTTTGAACAGTTTTAAGCTCTGAAAATTTCAGAGGGTTGGAGGGTAGAAAAATACCCAGATAATCGCTTCCATCATGGCGGGTTTCCACCCATGCAGATTGGTTAGCTTGCCCTTCAATCTTGGCATTTTTCCAAGCTATACTTTCGTTTAACAAAAGCTTTAGCTTGGAATCTAACTTGCAGCCGAAAAAAATTTTTATGTTAATTCCTGAATTCATACGGTGCATTCTACACCAGCCCATTAAAATGAACAATAGAATGAATGCCTACTCGTGCTCGCGTGCGTGCCAGTGTTTATTGGATTATCCTAATTAGATTCAAAGTAAATAAACCGAGCATGGGCACGCTCACGGGCACAAAATGTGAAGTGAGGTCTTTTGATTACAGTGAAGAATACCGCTCAAGAAGCCTTCTTCCTTTGCTCACTAAATGTGGTTTTGAAGAATGCAAAAGGGTTTGCATGGTATCCCAAAGAATCACATTTCGCTTATCTTTTTCTTCTTGTTCAATATTAAAGTACTTGTCGGTTTTATTAACGCAAATTAAAAGCCTTTCAACTGCTAATGAGGCTTGATCTTCTTCTAAGCTTTCAATGTTCTCTAGAATGAACTTCTTTATTTCGTTACATAATGAGATGTAATGGTCAAAGTCGTGGTCATTTGAAAAGTTTGAATAAACATGAGGTGCAAATTCAGTTAGATTAAACAAAATAAATTGTATATAATCTGATAAATCCTTAGGTTTATTATATTTATCAAATTTAGCGATTTTAATAGCATTAAACAATATATTTAAAAATATGCCATTTTCTGATTGATTGACATTTGAGCTATGTTTCTTGTTCTCATATAAGACTATATTGCAATACTTGATTAAATAATCATATCTATTGAAATCAATTTTTATCCCAGTATTTTGAATTACTTGAAACCAATTATGTATAAAAACTACAAAATGCGGTTGAAGATATGGCAAAATCCTCGGGTTAGTAAGCCCCAAAATCGGATCATTCTTTTCTTGGAGTCTATTTTTAAGAAAATCCTGAAAGTTTATGAATCTGTTTAATCCTTCTTCTCTTAGCACTGGAACTGACGATACTAATAGTCTACTGATAAAAACTAAATAGTGTGAAAAATAATCAAAACGTCCCTTTGCTTCTTGAGGAAGAAAAGGCTCGGCACTCTCTTCACATTTTTTAAAATAGATATCTTGTATCGTAAGGTAATCTGAAAGATTCTGGTCGCTAGGATCAGACTTTTCAAGAATACTTAAGCATTTCGACAAAAACTCTTTCGGAAAGTTTTCTAAAGTAAAATTTTTTAAATTTAATAAAAGTCTTTTTGTGGGCTTCAGCAGTGACCGAAGCTGATCATCACTTAACAACTCGATATTTTCAAATATTTCTGATAATGCTTTGTGCAATTGATTAAGATCAGAAATCTCAGGTAAACCTTTTAACAATTGATTCACTCTCTCTTTTTTCGCCTGGGTATCTTGAGAAGGGGCAGGGGAGGGAAGTACAGCAGGTTCTGACGCTTTAGGTTGAGATGTATTATATAACCTAATGATGTTAGTTGCGGCTGATCTTAGAGCTATATGTGGAAGGGCTTTTAAAGCTATGCGAGTACAAGAAGGTTCTCTACAATAAACTATTTTATCTGATAAATCCTTAGGAGCGGTAGTATCAAATCTTTCTTGTAAATTAGTAGAAAGAGTTTTCAAACTAATAGTGTGACCGCAATTTGCAAGAATGAATGCATTTTGATTTTGAAAAGCAAATATTACCAATCCTGTAACATCATAACTTTTATTTAATTTCCTATTTTCATCTAAAGTGCTTTTAATCAACTTTAAATGACGAAGAATATTGTCAGCAGATTTACTGATGGCATTGTCGGAGAAATATAGTGAACCATTTTTTTTACAGATAGTGCAAATTTTTGGATGGAACGCATACCATCTTTCCAGCATAGATTTGCTATACTCATGCCCGCAAGTAAGCAAAAGAACAGGATCCTCGAGAAGCACTTGCGAAATCGGACAGCTTAAAGCGGCCTTTACCTGTTTAATGACATCCTTCAATACCTTAGGATCAATGTCCTTAGCATTAATCGAATAGCTCGTTTTCTCACTCATAGCAAATGCTGGAGCTTCACGATAACCTTGGTCTGCGCGTGCTGCAGGTTGCATCTTTTCACGGCCTTGTAGAATAAGTCTCCCTTCGGTCGACTTACCCTAAAATTTTAGGGAAGCATGAAAAATTTTACTGTATATA
>JBDHQB010000027.1:0-29228 GCA_039806825.1 Parachlamydiaceae bacterium
ACGCTTTTCTCATGTCGGTGTCTCTTAAGTAAAAAAGAGACGACTATATATCAAAATTCAAATTTGAAGACACTCTCCTACTTCACTAATTTTTAATCAACTTGGAATGAACTTAGCATATTTACCCACAGTGACTAAATCGCTGTGGTTTTTTTTGTGTCAATTAGTGGCGTGAAGATTGAATACCTATCACCGTAACAATATTAGGGCCAACTCCTGGATTTGGCTCAACGAGCAATTCTGCAATGTAATTGTTTGTACGATTATGATGGCAACCGCAGTCGACCATTCCGGTTGCTACAGGAGCATTGTTATTTTGAACTCTTGTGACAATTTTATATCTGACTGTTCCTAAGCTATCCACTTCATGAGTAAGTCTGCGAATATCAGTAACAAATTCAGTTTGTGGAATCACAGTTTGATTGGGATCGCCAATTGCATTGGTGATGGCTTCGTATTCAAATACACTTTCAATCAAAGATGGTGTAGCTGCCTGAATTTGAGCAAAAGCCAAACAAGCTGCAATTGTTAGGATAGATTTTTTCATTGTTCCCTCGCGTTTATGTTTTGTACTTCTCTACTATTGATAGAGATTCAAACTTTTTTAAAATTAAAAAAGTAATCTTGTCAAATCTCTTTTGACTTTAAAAAAGATAAAATGAGAGAGACTTCAACACAAACAATTCAGCTACTCACGGCATAATCAATAGAAAAATCAGGAAAAACCTGCTTAATTTTAGAAATAATTCTTAAGCTAGGATTGCATCTTTTGGATTCCAATCTTTGATAACTATAAAGTGTATCAAATCCCATTCTTTTTGCAGCCTCACGCTGGGTAATGCCATACTTAATTCTGTTATACCTTACCATAAAAGCAAATGCAATCTGAGGGTCTAAGGGAACTTCAAAAATATTTTTAGCTGTTCTCAAAGATTCGTTGGGGAGAGGTAGAAGGTCCTTCAAATGTTGAAAATGTCGTAACTTTTTCCAGCGGAAATTTTGCTCAAGCCGTTGCATATGGGGCTTCAAAACTTAATAAGAAAGCAACAATTGTGATGCCAAAAAATGCCCCCCCGCAAAAAGATCGAAGGCACGGAAAAATATGGTGCTAAAATTGTTTTCTGTGAAGGAATGCATGAGGTTGGAGAAAAAATAGTTAGAGAATATGTCGAGAACGAAGGATATCATCAACTTCATCCCTTCAACAATTATCAAACAATGGCTGGGCAAGGAACTGCCGCTCTTGAGATTTTGGAGACCAATCCTTTTATAAAGCATTTTTTCTGTCCAGTGGGTGGAGGAGGACTTTTAAGTGGGTGTGCGTCAGTGTTCAAAGCTAAAGACAGATCTATTTCTATTTACAGTGTAGAGCCTTTTGGTGCCCATGATTTTCATGAATCTTTTCAGGCGAATAAACATATAGCATTTGAGAAGATTAATACCATTGCAGATGGTCTGAGAGCTGCTTCAGTGGGAAAATTAAATTTCCCGATCTTGATGTCAACAGTCGACAAAACTCTTGTCATATCTGAAGAGAACATAATGGAAGGAATGCGCTTTCTATGGAAAGATCACCATCTAATGATAGAACCTTCAGGGGCGATATCTTTAGCAGGCTTTTTATCGTTGCAGCATACATTAGAAGGTGAGGTTGTGATTCTAGTAACCGGTAAAAACGTAGATTCTGAATCCTTTCATAAATGGGTTGGAAATAATTAAGGGAATATATGGATAAAATTAACCTCATAGAAAAATTAAATAAATTTTCTGACCATTGGCACCCGAGGATTATTGGGGAGCTTAATGGACAGCATGTGAAATTAGGAAAGTTTAAGGGAGAATTTGTCTGGCATAGCCATGAGAACGAGGATGAACTTTTCTATGTTATGAAAGGCTGTCTTTTGATGAGATTTCGCGATAAAGATGTATGGATCAATGAAGGAGAGCTCATCATTGTTCCTGCAAAAGTTGAGCACCAGCCAGTAGCTCAAGAAGAAGTGCATGTCATGCTATTCGAGCCTATGTCCACAATAAACACTGGAGATGTTGTAGATGAAAGGACCAAGCCTAATCTAGACCTAATCTAATTAATCACCAGAGAACCTCAGATAACACAGAGAAAACAAAGAACAAAATAACAACAATGGACAGGATAAGCAGGATAGAGTTCAAAAACTAATGAACAAGTGGATGGACTAAAGTGGACTAATTATTTTTGTAAAAATTCGTTGATGGAATCAAAGTGCTGTCCAGGCTGCTCCACAAAGGGGAAATGGCCGCACTCTTTAATTATTACCAGCCTGGAATTTGGAATTGAATTGTGAATCTTTTCTGCAGATTCGATTGGAATGACATCGTCAGCCCCATGAATGATCAATGTTGGGCAGCTTATTTCTTTTAATTGTGCATAGAAGTTGAAAGGTTTCATAAAGATGGTCTCTCGAAAGATATCCCAAACTTTTTGCCCTTTTTGATTGGCTTCTTGAGATATCCATAAGTTTACCTTTTCGATATCCTTTGGAAGATACATGTAGGTTTGAAATACAAGCGATTGCTTCTTTGCTACAATTCCAGGGTCTCCCGATTTGAAGGCATCGGTAGATTCTATTGCATCTAATATCTCTTTATAGGGGGATAGTCGTTTTGAGAGTTCAGCAAAGAAAGGATAAAGATCTTCTGAAGAGGCCGGCATTGATGATGTCAAAATTAATTTGTCTACACAATCTGGATAAACCATTGCGTAATGCAATGCCAAAAAACTTCCCCACGAATGACCGAGAAGAATTATTTTTCTTACCCCCAACGTCCTTCGAATTGTTTCAATATCTTCAAGATAAGTTTGAATGTTGATCTGTTCAGGACTAAGTTCTCCACCCGATTTGCCAATACCCCTTTGGTCGTAATAAATAATGCGATTGTCTTTTGCGAGTTGATCAAAATGGGGTCGTAAATAGTCATGTGTAAGAAAACCTGCTCCTCCATGGAGGACAAGAATGGGGGTGCCAGAGCCCTCGATTTCGCAGAAAATTTTGGCCCCAGGAGCATCAAAATAGTGTTCTTCAGCTGTAATTGAATTTAAGGTGCATCCAATAAAAAAAAAGGCAGCGGAAAGTATTTTTCTTAACATACAAGTTCTCATTCTTTTAGAGAACCAGTATAGACTAAAGAGAATTAAAGTTAAAACATCGAAATTTGGATATAATGAACTTCTGAAACCCCTTGAACAGGGTGGCCTTGTTGGTAAAGAGCTTTAATTTTATCCTTGTCGACTGTTTCTTCCATTTTTGTAGCATTTAAAATTCGGGCATCTTCAATTGATGTAGAAATGGAGATCCTTTGCATCCGCCGAACCAAATAGTCCGAAACCCGCGCAGTTTTGCCTTGCATTTGGTTCATGATTGCTGTTCCAAGGGCTTTTTTCTCTTTTTCAAGCTCCTCGATTTGCAAGCTTATCTCTTTATGTCTTTTAACTTGTTCTTGAAAATCCATATCTATCTCATTAGATAATTAGTGAGATAAATATGCATAAGTTAGATTTTTTTTAATATAAAAAAGGATCTAGAGTAATTTTACCCTAGATCCTTTAAGTACTAGACAAATTAGACTTATCTTACTTGAAGATTGTTGTTAACTTGTCTTACTCCAGAGAAATTACGTGCTGTTGTGCCCAAGAAATCGCGCATTTCTGGGGTTGATACAAAGCCGTTCAATGTTACAACACCATTATTTGTTGTAATTTGAACGTTTTGCAATTCTGCAGCAGTGACTTGCTGTGAAAGGAACGCGTTACGAATTGAATTTGAGATAGCGCGATCAGCTGGAGATTCAATAACCACTTGTTGTTGTGTGCTAGCAGGAGGAGTTGTCATTCTGTTCATTTCGTCTGTTCTTTCTGTGCTTAGGAAGTAAGCACCCAATAATAGTAGTGGGATACCTAGACCTAGCAACCATTTGAAGATGGAAGAGCTGTCTTCTTCTCTTCTTAAATTTTCATCGCGCATTTTCATTCTTTCATCGCGGATGATTTGTCCGCGTGGAGCTGATCTATCAAAGTTCCAGCTGCGGATTCTTTCTTCAGCTTCTTCTCTTGTGTAACCATATTTTTGTTGGAGTTTTGCGACTAATTGGTCATAGCGACCGTTAATTTGTCTGATGTCTTCTTCTGTAAGATCACTAAATTTGTCTCTTAAGATTTCTCTTACTTGAGACCAATTTGTTTCTAATACATCTCTATTCATAAATACCTCCATGGAAAGGCCAAATAGGACATTTTTCTTACCCAATTATTATGGTAAATCGCTAATAGTTACTTTGTCAATTAGATGGGACCGTTGTTTGTTTATAAACGGCTAATTTTTAGTTGTTAAAGCTGCGAATAATTTTTTTTTAATTTATTGAAAAATTGTCATAAATTTATGCAAAAAAATATAAGCTTATGAAATTCAGTAAATTGATAAAAACTAGAACTTTAAGTCTGAACTAATTTTAAACTCTCTTCTTTTTTTGAATAATAGTAACAAACTAATGATAACGCCGGCAATGCACCTAATACAATAAAGCAATAATGATATGCCGATGCTTCGTAATTAATTCCTAATGACAAAACCATTGTAGTACTCTCTCAAATATTCTAAAGCCATTAACAGCCTTTCTTCAACACTCAAAATATTTGGCTTTCCACCAGTTCTCTTTCTCTTAAGTTCTTCTTGATTAAAGATTTCTATCATGTCATGAAATGTTTTACGCTTCACCCCAGTTAACCTTTTGAACTCCTCTTCAGAAAGATTTTTAACTCTATCATACTTTCGCATCCTGCCCTCCTCTTTTGGAGAGAGTAAACACTAAAAATTTAGGTTATGCAAGAAGTCGAATATAACTTGTCCAAAAAAAGTTCATGAAATCCCAAGTGACAAAATATTGATCGGGACATTTGTTAAAAGTATCTTTCAATAGCGCCGAACTAATGACAGGGTAGATAAGAACTTGTGCTGCAATTTTAGGACTATTTTTGTCCCTTGCCATCAATGAGACCGCTGCAGCGAGGTTGCCTCCAGCGCTTTCTCCTCCTACGATGATTTGGTTTTTATCTCCTCCAAATTCACCCGCATGCTCTGCAATCCATTTAGTTGCGGAATAACAATCCTCAAGGGGTTTTGGAAAAGGATGTTCAGGAGCTAATCGGTAATCGACTGAAGCTACAATGCAATTGAGATGATTAGCAATTCGTCTAGCAACTGCATCTGAATCCTCAACGCTGCCATAGACCCAGCCACCACCATGATAATACACAAAAACAGGAAGGTTAATTTGGTTTGAGGGGGAATAAATCCTAACGGGAATTTTATGATGATCTTGAGCTTGGACAAAGATATTATCTACTTTGTGAATTTTTTCATGACAGGTATTAGCCTCTTTAGTCATTTCCAATCCCAATTTTCTTTGCTCAGGAAGGGGAAGAGGAGAAAGAGTTTCCATCCTTTTGGAAAATTCGTTAAAGAACTTTTTGTATGCGGGTCTGCTCATTAAATCTATTTTCATAGTTAAGCTAAAAAGTATTTTGAAAAGTTTGAATGATTTAGATCGTAATTGAAACCTGTGGGATGAACCTGCATGCTGCCATGGCTTTTTTTATTATACATAGGGGTATTTTGAAAAGGGATAAAGCATACCATTGAATAGCGGCCAACCTTTGCTGTCTTTTCTGTTGCCACAACACGGTGGTATAGCCCTTTAAGCTCACCTTGGGATAATAACTGTAATTGGATGGCTGGAATGATGACGGTCTGATTTTCATATACGGGCATAGGATTCCACGTGCGAGTCTTAATGCAGAAATATTCTAGACCTTCATCGCTTTCATATAAATGCAGAGTAAAACCCCCCTTATCAGCGTGAGGAGAGGCAATCTCGCATCCTTCAGCTTGATCGCCAAAATAGTGAAGATAGCGGAGGATCCAGTAAGGTTTGCTGTTGGCAGTTTCAACAAAAAGACCTGGAGCATTGAACTCATTTTCTACCTCTTTTGCAAACTCTAAAATAAGAGGTTCCATTTTGTCCAACAAGGTCTTTGCGCTATTTAAAAATGAGAAAGTTCTGGTGTTGGCAATTTCTGCAAGCCTTTTATATTGATGCAAGGTGACATGGAAGTTTTCTTTCAGATCTTTTTTGGTCCCTTTTTCTTCTTTAAGTTCATATCCTGCCCCATCTCCATGATTGTCTTCGAGAAAACCGAAGGCAAGTTTTTCACTTTTGGGGAGATTGCAGAATGTTTTCCATGAATCGACAGCATTTTCGACCGCCTCTCTTAAATCTTTAGGGTAGTCAACGTTAACGAGGCCTAGATCTCTTAGTTCATTTGTTAGGGTCATTGAGGTCTCCATTAATTTTATCGTGCGAGTGTGCTTTTTTAGTTATTCTAACATGTGTGCGAATTGTTAGGTTGGGGCTTTAGTAATTCGTCGGAAAATACTTAATTAACACAGTCACCCACTCGTTTTGATTGACCACTTTATAGGAGGTTTTAGACGAATTAATTCCTACAAGTGTGGGTTTCATTGTAATGACATCGAACATCACTTTAAAATCTAAATCAGAATTATCTTTGCTCCAGCTTAAGTCGGCTATCGGTAATGCTGCAGCATCCAATCTATTACGAGCTTTTTCTGGCAGGCCTTCGCTTAAGAAATAGGCTGACAGAATTTGCCAAAGCTCATTTTTTCGTGTGGCATGAGGTTTATTAAGCTCGATAAGGATTTCCATGATTTTTTTGCAAAAAGTTTCCATCTGCATGACGTTGGGAAGCCTTTCAAATTTGTCCTTGAACTCGTTAACGATATTTGCAGGAATGAGGTTATTTTCTGGATTTAAGATAAAGTGATAAACTTTCATTCTTGATGTCGTATCGATTTGTCCTTTCAAGGCTAAAGTGCTTTTATCAACGAGGTTTCTTTTAAGCCAATTTTCGGGTGTATCATTGCTCTTCAAGAATTCTTTTACTTTCTCTGATTCCACATTGGCATTAAAGGCATGAGTTGGGGTTTCCATCGGAACCATTTCATTATCTTCTTCATCTGTGTAAACATCAGTATCTTTCTTCAATTTTTGACAAACGTTTAAAAAGCTAACTGCTAACTCAAAAGCATTTTTGGGATGGGTCAGGATAGGGGAGGGAATAGGATGTTCCATCTCAACGGCATAGGTGTTCCTTAACGAATTGCCAGCTTCAAACCTCCAGGGTAAATTGCAGCTCTCCAGATCTTTGACAGGATCTTGGACTTTTTTGTTAGCATCATCAAAAGCCCAAATGACATTTTTTAAGAAAGAGAGATCATTGCTGATATAGTCTTTGACTTTTTCAATTGTGGTTTGTAGACCATTGTCGTTATCATCTTTTGCATCTTTCAGTGCGTCAATGACCATAGCTTTAAAAGTAGCTGGGCTATTAACACCCTTTATTTCATATCCGCCATCTGCTCCAATTTTGTTGTCATAGACCAATTTTATCCTTGCTAGTAGTTGGTTCTTTAAGTTTTCTTTTAGGGGGTTGACAACAGGCTTTCCTTTTATAAGGATAGAAGTTTTAAATTGATCTTTAAGTGCCGTCAAAATGGCGTCAATTACTCGATTAGTATTAATTCCTCCACCTTTAATCCCTTCCGGCATAGCTGCAAGAAGGTTTTCCCACACTCTCAATAGCCCATTGTTTGTCTCACAGCTAAAAGCAAAAATCCCCAGTTCAGAGTTGTCAAAGTATCCTAAAAGAGTTTTTGCATCTATTTCTATCGTTTCATTTTCAGATTTTCCCCTAAATAGTTTTTCCAAGACCTCATTTTTATTTTTATCAAAATTTAATAGTCCCATCTGTTTGAAAGCTGCTTTGAGTCCAGGCTGTTCAAAAAAACTCCCCTTACGGTCCAGTTTAAATTTTTTGGCTAAATCCTCATCAGCAATGCTGACTTTGAAGGAAAATTCTTTTTTCTCTTTGTCAACAATTCGGGTAGCGCTTCCTTTGCTAAGTATTTCTGCAAAGTCTTGAAGGCATTTTTCTAATTTTTGGTTCAAAAGCCCTATTCCTATGTACGTTGCAAAACAGGAACCGACAGGCCCTTGGCGCAAGTGTGATAGAAGTGCAATCAATGCCGTTTGTTTAGCATGAACATCCGTTATTTCTTCTCCAAAACTAAGTCCTAAAACTGAACGTATAATATTTCTTATTTGATAAGCATGGTTTCCTGGCTTGACGATACTATTTAACACCACCTCTAGTTTGCTGGAAGATTCTAAACCATGCAGGACGCGAAGAATATCCTTCTGGTAATCTTCAGAAGGATTTTCAGGAATAAGTTTGCGTAGTTCTTTAATAATACCTTTATTAAGAGTTCCATTGGGAGCAACTAGTGCTTTTCCGAGCTCTTTGGCTGTTGTCAATGCCATGGCTTGTTCGCTGTTTTGCAATCCATATTTTCTATGCTCTTGGTAGACTTCGTTGATTCTTTGGGTAATCTTCTCTAGGATATTTTCGACAGTTTTTGGAAGTTCTGGACGAGATACAACTTTTTGAGCTATTGGCAGGACTACTCCAGCGGCAGGATCCGGTTTAGGAGCCGCAACTTTAGGGCGCACAATTTCGAGCGTGTATTCTTCATGCTGCGCCACAAAGAGCATTTGACTGATTTCTGCATGTGCTGTTTGAAGGTGGTTGTGATGCTCTTCTGGAGTTCCCCTGAATTTACGCGCTTCAGAATGTATCTCGGCACATTGTTGAATTATTTCTTCATGTTTTTTTGGGGGGCTTATCAAGAGTTTACGTATTTCCAAGTCAGTTTTTAAAGCATTTCCTTTTGAGATACTTTTAGAAACGGGGGAATGGAACCGATAAACTGTCGACCAGAAGAGGTCCTTAATTTTTTCAAGGAGCTCATCCAAGATCTGGGAGACTCTTGTATTTCTCAAGGGGCAGCAAATTGTCCCATGTTTCCTAGAATGGATATGTTCTAAACTAGCCATAGGTATCTCCCTTGTTTAAGATCTTTAGTAAGGAACCTTTGAAAATTAATCAATTAGAAAATTTAGCTAAGTATTTGCTTTTTAACTCCTCTGCTTTATTATCTGGAATTAGGTCTCAAAAAAATAGGAGAGTATGTATGGACAAAAAGGCAACTGCAATTTGGGAAGGTGGGTTAAAGGATGGAAAAGGGAATTTAACAACGCAAAGCGGGACACTGAAGCAAACTTCATACTCTTTTAAAGATAGATTTGAGAGCGGTGTAAGCACGAATCCCGAGGAATTGTTAGCTGCAGCCCATTCTGGATGTTTTACAATGGCATTATCTGCTGAACTAGAAAAAGTGGGGATGAAGGCAGATCAACTTCAGACAACTTGCACAATTGCGCTAGACAAAGACAATTCTGGTTTTGTAATTACAAAAAGTCATCTCGATTTAATAGCTAAAATTCCTAATGCGGATAAGGCAAAATTTGATGCTGCAGTTAAAAATGCTGAAAAAGGGTGTCCAGTATCAAAGCTGTATAAAACAGAGATCACTGTTGATGCAAAATTAGTTTAGAATAGCCGAAACTCTTAGTTATTAGCAGCTTTTAAAAGATTAAATATTATTTGTATTAAAAGGCTCTAGAGATTAGGATTGAAAAACATCCCTAAAAATTTGGAGAATTTATGAAAATAATAGCTAAAATCGCGCTGTTTGTTTTTGTTTCTGCACACGCGATAGAAATATCCAGTCAGTATATTAAATTAAATACAGATGCAGAAATTAAAGGCATTCTAAACTGCGATGGCTGCAATCCTGACCGTGGCGGCAGAGACCGTGACCGCGATAGGGGTGGAAGGGGAAATAGGGATAGATAACTTTCTTTTCATGGCATGCGTGCCCGTGCCAGCTATGGACAATGGACGGTATGGACAAAGTGGACACAATGGACATAGTGGACAATATGGACATTCTGATGGCTCTATGAATATTTATTGTCTATTTTACTTGTCCATACTGTCCACTATGTCCATTGTGTCCATTTACTGGGTTGCCTTACAATCAATACCTTACATTCATTAAGGTAAAATTTATTTCATTAGCTGGCCAATTCTGTTAAAAACAAAATATAGATCAAGGGGGAAAATATGAAATTATTTTGTTTGTTAACTTTGACAGCTTGTGTTGCAGCAAACAGCTTATTGGCTGCACCAAAACCCATCGCACAAAATGGTGCTGCACCATCTGCTCCTGCAGCGGCTGCTGCTCCAGTAGCAACTGTGACAGATAAAGGCTCAGGCGCTACATTTCCAGCAGAAGTAAACTTTGAACAAAATGGGAAAAAATATCATCTGGCTTTAACCGGAACTGCGACAAGAAAGAAATTTTTTGTGAAAGTTTACGGTGTAGCAAGCTATTTACAAGATGGTGGAGCCCCAGTTTCTGGCGACAAGTATGCCGAATTCACGAATGATAATAAAGCTAAGCAGCTCACAATAAAATGGGTTCATGCTGCTCCAGCAGATAAGGTAAAAGATCAATATATTGAATCCTTCAAGACTAATTTAAGCCCCGAAGATTTCAATAGATTGCAGCCTGAAATCAATACTTGGTTGAGTTTCTTCAACAGAGATATTAAGAATGGAGACGAACAAATGATCCGCTGGACTCCAGGTGGCTATATTGAATTCACTGTGAATAATCAAAAAATTGGAAGCATCAATAATGAAGCTTTCGCAAAAGGTTTGTGGAGCCTCTGGTTCGGCCCAAACACTAGTTTTGATAAAGCCGCTTTAGTCTCGCAGATGAAATAATGCTATCTGCGAAATTCATATCTTCCAAGAGATAATAACCCCGGTAGGGGTTTCCGAACTTAGCCCAGGGTGTAAACCCTGGGTTGTTGGAGAATTGAGGTCTCCATTTAACAACCAGGGATTACACCCTGGGTTGTTCGGAATGGACGTTTTAAACCATTTTAATGGCCGTTCCATGTAAATTTAACGGCTGTTCCATGTAAAAAATATGTAACGTCTATTTTGGGCAACCCAGGGTTTACACCCTGGGCTAAGTTCGGAAACCCCTACCGGGGTTATTCGTCAAACACGTGAGCGTTGGATTATGCCTTGCTCAACTCTTTTTCAAGGTGGGCGCGGTTCTCTTTAATAGCTTCGGTGCTTCGATCGATCAATCTTCTGTTTTCGCGGATTACTTCTGTAGTGCCCTCAACGGCCTCTCTGTTGGCATTGATAGAGTCTGTGCTCGAATTAACCAATGCATTCATTTGGTTGATTGTACTGCATCCAACCAATGTTGCTGCTAAGATTGGCAGCAGGAAAATAACTTTTTTCATGAAAAACCTCCGTGGTTGAATCTTAACAAAATTAAGACTCAGACGCTTTTTGCAATACTTTATTAATCGCATCGAGTTGACGGCGATTTTCCTCAATACCTCTATTGGCTTCCTCAATAGCTGCTCTGTTTTCCAGGATCGCTTGAGTACTCCAATCAATGGCTGCTTGGTTGTCTTCAAGCGCGCGCATTGTCTCATTGATTTTGCTACAACTTGTTAATGTTGTTCCTAATACTAAGGCTAATAACAGCTGTTTTTTCATAAAAAACCTCTTTTAAATGCAATTTCACTAATAGCAGAATCTTCAGTTTCTTTAATTTAAATTTTCTTTTTCAATTTACTTCATTAATTTAAGATGTTTAACTAAAATGATTTGTATTTTTATCCTAAGGGAAGGATAATGCTTCGTATGAATGAAATTCCTTTAAAATTACCAGTCATCTTGGACAGCGAAGACAAAAGTTCACCCTTTGTCAACTGTATAAGAAAAAACTATCGCCATCTACGTAAATGGGCTAAGCGAACTCAGACGGATTGCTTTAGAATCTACGATCGTGAACTTCACCATTTTCCAGTTGCAATCGATTTTTATGCAGAAAAATTTTGCATCCATTTTTATTCCAAAGATTCAGACCAAACAGATCCTACTCAGAAACTTGTAGAGGAAGTTGAGGAAGCTTTGCAAATTTTATTTAATGCCGAGCCTTCGTCCATTTATTGGAGAACACGTTCTAGAAGTAAGGAGACGCGTCAGTATGAAAAGATTGGAGATTCTAAAGAGTTCTTTACCGTTTATGAATATGGCGTGAAGTTCTTAGTCAACTTAGAAGACTATTTGGATACAGGATTGTTTCTAGACCACCGAGAAAGCAGAAAACTTATTGCCGAAGAATCAAAAGGCAAAAAAGTTTTAAATCTTTTTGCTTACACCTGCGCATTCAGTGTGCATGCGGCGTGTGCTGGAGCTATATTTACTAAGAGTGTGGATATGTCAAATACCTACACTGCTTGGGGAAAGGAAAATTTCGTTTTAAACAACCTGTCTTTAAAAAATAATCCTATTGTTCGAGCTGATTGTTTAAAATTCCTTGAAGAGGAAATCCATTCAAAAGCGATCTACGATCTGATTATCATAGATCCACCGACTATTTCCCGTTCAAAGAAAATGGACCAAATGTTTGATGTTCAGGTAGATTATAAGGATCTCATTAAAAAATCTCTTAAAATGCTGCCAAATGGAGGAAAGATATTTTTCAGCACCAATTCAAGGCGTTTTAATTTTGATGAGTCTTTATTTCAAGAGTGTTTGATCAAAGAAATTTCATATAAAACAGTACCGATCGATTTCAGAAATTCTAAAATTCATCGCTCATGGGTTTTAACGAAAATCTAGGATTTTTATGGCCGCAGCTGCAGTCCTTCCATTACCCGCACATTCAATTAGAGTTTCTACTTGCTCAGAAGGCCGCTGCAAGGCAGTAGGTTATAGAGTAGCTTCGTGGCTCACAGAGCCTGCCGTAAAAACTCGAGAGCTCTATTATAGAGTCAAAATAGTAGATGACTTAAACCCTTTAATGAAAAAAACTTCCAAATATGCAGAAAAATTTTTTCTACTTTTAAAGATGTGTGGATGTGCATTACTCGCTTTGATCACAACATTGCCCGGTATAGCAATCCGTTCGGCCATAAGTAGTATTGAAAAAGAGCCGTATATCTATTTTAGATCTGATCATCAAAATGCAGGAAATAAAGTTTTGTCCAATTCGGAGTTTACTCATCTAAATTGGAATATCTGCGCAACTTCCGGAGGCTATGCCATCACAGATGGGGGATTGGTTCCTTGGCAATTTAGGATGGATAGAATAGCTGAAAAAATTCTCATGACAGATGCTGATATTGCAAGCCTTTTTGAAGTCTTCGATTTTGAGGCTGCTATAGAACTGTATAGAAAGCTTAAATCAAAATACACCCACTTTTATTTTAATATTGGTGCGCATGGATTAGGGCCTAACTCTGGAATTTTTGTTGCGAGCAAGTTTGAGATCAAGGATCCTAAGTTTACCCCTTATTCCAAGGATACTTTAACGACCAGAACGAAATATGCAAACAAAGGAATATTTGAGTTTGACCTCCTATCAAATCATCAAAAGTTTGCCCATTTCATAGATACACATTTGCAACATTCTGAAATTCCATCAATGCCAACAGAAGAAGAGAAAAAGGGTAGAAAAGCGCAAATGGAGGTGATAAAAAATAAGGTGAATGAAAAATCTGAGCTGGTTGTTGTATCGGGTGATTTAAATATGGATGATCCTGAATTCGAATCATTAAATACAGATTCTCAACTTTATGAAGGCGCTCGTTTTTATAATGATAAAGCAACTTGGGATGGGGATCATTATTGTAAAACATTAATGAAAGAACCTTTTTCAGCTAGTCAAAATCTTGATCATACAGCTATCAAATCTGGAT
This sequence comes from Parachlamydiaceae bacterium, assembly GCA_039806825.1. Classification (GTDB taxonomy): domain Bacteria; phylum Chlamydiota; class Chlamydiia; order Chlamydiales; family Parachlamydiaceae; genus JBDHQB01. Next base: position 13,813 of record JBDHQB010000027.1, read on the forward strand.
TTGGTAAATCTATTGAAAATTCTTTAATTGAAACTGAATTTAATGCATCATTGATTTCGTTAAATGCCCTATCTGACCATCGTGGGTTGTTAAGCAAAATAAAGGTGTAATAATGATAACTTTTAGAGCTGCAGCTGAAAAAGATAAAAGTAATATCGGTAAGTTGATTTATGAAACAGTTCATGGTTTAAAGAAAAAAGGATACGAGTATTCAGAGGCACAACTTAATGCTTGGGCCCCCGATAAAGATTACTATTCCTATAGGTATGTGTATGACTCCCATCAATATTGTTATGTAGCTTATGATAAGGATATATTAGTAGGCTTTGGATGCATTAGCGACGTAGGATACATTTCTGCGATTTACACACACATAGACTATTTTAGAAAAAAGATTGCTTCAAGGATTATGGATGCAATGGAAACCCAAGCTATTAAACTTGGTAATAAAGCTTTGTCTATAGAATGTGCTATTCCAGCATTGCCCCTCTTGAAATATAAGGGCTTCATGACAGAAGTTGAACAGACTATCAACTACAATGGGCAAGATTTTGTCTGCTATAAAATGCACAAAAAGGTGACTTAAAAATTTAAAGCGGTGGCTATCCGCCACCGCTGATTCATACTAATCATCATGATGATCATGTGAATGATGCGCTACAGGCGGAATGGGTGCAGATCTCCAGCCATTGTAATCAGGGATCACAAATGAACCTGGGAAGCTCCATTGCGCTTTTACATAGGTAGGCCATTTCCCACTAGAATTAGGAACGCCAGGAACAGCGACATTCAAAATCCCAAAGCCTGGGCCATAATTCTCTGAGAACATTTGAAATCTCTCAAAGCTTCTGGAAGGATATAAATTAACGGGTTCGGTTTTATCTGGAAAGAATCCTCTCATGAAAAATTCTTTCGGATGTCTTTCGCTTGTAAATACTGTGTAAACACCATAAGGCAGAGAGTCTGAGGGAGAAATAGCAATAGGTGTCGTAGCGCTGGCACCATAAGTTCCTCCGTAATTCATGCTTACATCAGGATGGAACTGCACAACAAATTCTGTGATATTGATGCGAGTGCCGACAGGAATTCTGTGATCATTGGATTCTAAAATGCGATAGGTTCCATTGAATTGAAGTGGAACGAGTGTTGCATAGCCGTTATCTGAAAATCCTGTGGATGGATCATAGGGAGCTGTTCTAAAGTCTACGCCAAATCTTTCATAGTGCCATGAAATAGCTGCCTGGCGAAATTGTTCAATTCTTTCAGCATCCCATCCTGGCAGAGTATCAAATATTTGGATACCAAAGCTTAGAGCTGACTCATCTAAAAGTTCATCCATTCCTACAGTAACAAGCAGTTTATATCTGTTTAAACCATCCTCATGATGGTGATGATGGTCACAATCATTGCAAACATTAGGTTCTAGGTTATCTAGAGCAGAAGCAGAAATAAAAAGACTGGAAGCTAACATCGATGCGTACATAAACATCTTAATCATAGGCCCTCCTAATTTGGATGGTTAAAATAAGAACTAGGATTTCTTCTTTTTAAGAAAAAAAACAATGAATGTAAAATTAATTTTCCTGAAATTAATCACGAAGTGACGGAGGATTTAACAGGATGTAGGGAATGAAAAGGATAGGAATACAGAATACAGAATACAGAAGTCAGAAGTCAGAATACAGAAGTCAGAAGACAGAAGACTGAAGTTAGAAGAAGAAAGTTTATCATTCTGACTTCCGACTTCCGACTTCTGTGCACTCCGTGGTTAATTTTAGTCGCGGTGATCGTGATGATGATGATCGTGATGATGATGATGATGATCGTGGTGATGATGATGATCGTGGTGATGATCGCTTTCTTCGAAATGATCGCGGTGGCTTCGTTCCTGCTCCCTTGCTTCCCCTAATGTTTCGTGATTGCAGGGTGGCTCTTTTTCAGCAAAAGAGGCTTGAATGTTCATCAAGAAACCTATTGTAAATAGGCTTAGAATTAGCTTTTTCATAAAGACCTCATTCCGGTTATTGTTTTGAAGGACTCAATTTAGTAAATAAAAAGGCGATCGCAAGTCCGGCAAAAAAACCTCCAATGTGCGCCATATAGGCGACTCCGCCTTCATCTCCAATTGACGCTGCAATTGATCCTGCTCCGCTGACTAATTGAAGAACTATCCAGAGACCTATCACAAATATTGCAGACATTGGAACGACATTTCTACCCAAGAGAACATCCACTTTGCCATGCGGGAAAAGTAGAATGTAGGCACCTAGGACTCCTGCAATAGCTCCTGAAGCTCCTAAGTTAGGAACATCCGAACCTGGGTTGAGCAAGAGCTGTGCAAAAGTTGCTGCAAGACCACTAACGATGTAAAAAATTAGGAATTTTATTGAACCGAAATAGTCCTCAACATTGTCTCCAAAAATCCATAAGTACAACATGTTTCCTAAAAGATGTCCCCACCCCGCATGCATAAACATGGCGGTAAAAAGTGTGGCAATATTTTCGCCTGGATTAGACAAAAATTTAACAGGAATAAATGACCAATTCATAACAAATTCTTCACCGCCAGAAAGCTCTGCAAAAAAGAAAAGAAAGTTAATTAAGATTAGCCCCCAGGTTACTATGGGAGTGATTTTTCTTCCTGAATTGTCATCGCCAAGAGGCATCATAGGGCACCTCAGAATAAAAAAGATACTTTGTATAAACTTTTATTTAATTGCAAACATGCTCCTAGATTATTGACTTTTATGGAATTAAGATTTATGAATGTCACGTCCAATATGTTTTGGACATCACAAATGGAGGATATATGAAAAAATACATTGCGACTTTACTGGCTAGTTTTGTTTGCATGCAATCCGTTCAAGCGATCCCTTCTAATTTAGGAGAAAGCTTATTGGAGTATGCAGCTATCGAGAATTCACCTCTTTTACAAGATGCGATTCCTCAAAGTGAAATTATCGTAGACATTAAGAGAAAATGTCGTAAAGGGGACAATTCAACTGAAGTTGTTTACTTTATCAGAACTATATCTCCTCAAGAACCCGTGCAAGCTGAGCCTGTTCTTGATATTACAGCTGAAGCTGTTGCAAAGAAATGCGGCAAGCATAAGAAATGCCCTCAAGAGCAAGACTTAACAGCAGAAGACGTTATTGCAAAGAAATGCCGTAAGCATAGAAAGTGTCCTCAAGAACAAGAGGAAGTAGTTGATCTGAATGCAGAAAATGCAATTGCAAAAAGATGTGGAAAGCATAAAAGAAGAAAATGGTGCAATCAACAATCTAATTTGTACAGAGCACAGTTGACATTGTCTCCAAATCCAGAACTCGGACCTCCAATCATTACAGTTGACAGCATTACACAAATTGCGCAATTTAACTCTAGCAACCACGGTAGCTAAAAGTTTGTGCCGAAAATTAACCACGGAGTTCACGGAGAACACGGAGAAAAAAAATAATAAGGGTATTCCTAAAAGCTTTTAAAGTTACCCATTATCTTCTATCTCCGTGTTCTCCGTGAACTTCGTGGTTAATATGTGTAGGGTTCAATGGATTGATTAATCACTAGGTTTAAATGCCCAATGAAGGTTTTATAGCTCTCATTATATTGGCGCTTGTTCATCTATTGTCAAATCAGGCGCGTATTGCTGGCTGGGTTTGGCATGGTAACTTTCTCTCTTTTGCTGCTGGTCTCTCATTTGCCTATGTCTTTGTAGATCTTCTTCCATCCTTAGAAAAAGGACAGCCAGTCATCAAAAAAATGTTTGATGATATCATTCCCTACTTTGACAGGCACGCCTATTTGATCGCTTTGCTTGGAGTTCTTTTTTACTATGGATTACATAAATCGGGGGATGACAGTAAAACAAATTATTGGATGGACATGTTTGGGTATCTGTTGTTTAACTTTTTCGTGGGTGCTGGTCTAGCAGATAGCTCCAATCCCGACATCCAGCCTATTACGCTATTTACAGTGGCGATCGCGATGCATTATTTTGTCCATGACCATAATGTGGGTGAAGATGATGAAGGGCTTTACCAGACGACAGCGCGTTGGTTGCTTATCTTCGCACTTTTCGCAGGATATTTTGTGGGGTATGTTACACATATTCCGGATGCTGTCGCGGCAATAGCAATATCCTTCATTGCTGGAGGGGTGATCTTAAACACACTGAGATATGAGTTACCAAAACGGCAGAAGATTGGTTTTTCCTATTTCGTCCTCGGAGCTTTATTCTACACAGCCCTTATTATCGGGGTTGGAAACCTTGCAACATCACCTGCTTAATCATTTTTGGCAGCGATTCTATCAAAGACGTTATCCCACTTGTAGTGGGCGGCTGCTTTCATAACAGCGCTTTCAAATGCTTCCCAATCTCCACCTTCAGCGAGGGTTTTCAAAGGACCAACCTGCTCACCATTGTGTGTAAAACCTTTTTCAAAAGCTTCCTTAGCTTCTCCGGCTCTTTGCTGATGTATCTGTTTTGTAGGGTAATCGTGCAGGACAAGATCGACTCCCACTTTATGCGCAGCTGCCATTTGTAAAAGAAAACTCAATCCGACACTATTTTGAAAGGCTCCTGTTCCTAGATGTCCCCCTTGAACAATAGGTAAGTGAGACCCTTTATGTTGGCTTTTGATCATTGCGTAGTTATTAAATACAGTGCTAAAAAAATCTTTTATCTGATCCTTTGAGATGTTGGGTTGGAGCTGTACGTTTGGAGCAGTGGTGAACATAATATTTGCTTCATTTGGTTGTTTCAAGACTGTGACTGCCTTTTTGACTCCTTCATCATTTAGTTGACTAAAGGCGCCCCCATAGGCGTTATCATCAATTTCACTGTGTTGTTGAACCCCATAAAATACCATAGCTTTTGAAGCTCCTTTTCCTGGGAAGCCTCTATTCGCTATATCTCCACCCGTCCTTGTATACCTTAAATTATCCATTTTCGATTCGGGGAGATCAGCCTTCTCAAACATAAAAGCTACTCTGCGAATGTCAGGATATTCTTCAGCAAACTTTTCATCGAGAGCTAAATTTTCTCTCTGGTAGAGACCTGACAGTAATGTATCGGCAGCATTTTGAAGATAAGGATTATTTTCTCTTGGGTAGGGTTCTGTAGAATTAAGAGATTCACCATGATCTGCAGGCGCGCGATATTCTTTAAATTGTTTAGTAAGATCTTCGATCCCAGCTCTAACTGTGACTGAGAACTCATGCTCCGGAAAACCATTTTTAAGTTCTGCGCTAACTTTTTCCCTTGCAGTCTGTTTATTTTTTACTGCTCCTTTATTTATAAGGGGATCAAAAAATTCCAGCTGCCTTGAATTAAAGGTATAGGTTGTTGTCTTAGTCTCAGAAGAGGTTTTAGAGGGTGTAGCTGCTATAAAGGCTTTTGCGACATCTCTAACCTGTGCAGAGGTTAGGCTCAGTCTTTGCTCCACAGTCATATTTTGTATTTTTCCATTAAAAACTAATCCTTCTAATTGATTTTGCGTGAGTAGTTGTACCTGCTCGTTTGACAAATTTTCAATTTGACCAGGTGTCGACAATTGTTGGGGTGTTAAGGCTGAGAACTGATTTTCTGAGAGTTTAGATACAATCTCAGAAGAAAGTTTTTCAGGAGGTACGGAAGATATAAGCTTGGAAGGAAGCTGTCTAAGCAAATTTGGATCATAGTCTTTGGATTTTAAGTTTTCTGGACTGATCATTAAATTGCAGGCCAATTTTACTAGAGGGCGCGGCATGACTTTGGATAAAAGGCGCCAAGCTTTAAATCCTAAATCTTTTTCTGATTGGGTTGGAGGAGCAGGTTTTTCAGAGTTTTTTTGTTGCGGTGAAGAAACAACTTCAATTGGTTTGGGAGGAGGTTTTGCATTCCCTATAAGTGGTTGTTTTAATCCGCTATTCTGAACTCTACTTGGAGCAGGAGGTGCGCGGTTTGGAAGAGGAGGTAATTTTTCCTCGTTGTTTGCTATTGGAGATGAAGCATTCTGACTTCTTGGAACATAGTTGGCAGGTCTTGGTGGAATTGGAGGGGGTGGACCATTTTCGTTCTGAGTTAAAGGTAAAGGTTGCGAATGCGTTGTACTTGGAAGAGGAGGATCCTCTCTCTTTAAGACTTGAGTTGCGATGTCATTGATTTCTGCAGGTATTTTATTCTCTTGCTCAAGTTCATCTAAAATACTATCTGTTTCAGCTAATTGTTCGGGGGTTAATTCTTTACGGCTAGAATTCCCTTTAGAAGCTAATTGTTCTAAGAGTTTATCAAGTCTTTCTACTGCGTCAGCACTTGGCTTTTCAACAGGTTTAACGTCTTTAGAAACCTGACCCAAGATTTCACGCAGTGAATCGATTTGTTGGTCAATTTCTGAAGCTGTTAGATGGCTTTCAATGGATTGCGCATTGTCTTGAGGAACAGGAGCACTTGAAGAAATAGGAGTCGATGACATAAATTACTCCTTAGTTATTAGAAAAGACTATTAATATAATAACATTTAATTTATATTTTTATGAATTAATTATAATTTGGTTGAAAAATGAGCTTTCTACCTAGAAATTCTGATGGATGTCCTTACTTACAACTTGCTCCTATGGAGGGGGTTGGAGATCGCTGTTTCCGCAGGGCAATCGCCTCTATTGGGGGATTCGATGAAGCTGTCAGAGACTTCCTTAGAGTGCCAAAAAATGCCCATGTTCCGAGTCTAGCCAGTGTTTATAATCCTAAAGAATTGGGTGCGATTCCTTTGGCCGCTCAGGTGATGGGATCGGACCTGGATCTAATGGCAGACATGGCGAGGGAACTAGAAAGAAGGGGAGCCCACAGAATAGATCTTAATTGCGGATGCCCTTCTAATACAGTCACTGGCAGAAGAGCAGGCTCTAGTTTATTAAAGGAGCCGCCCTTTTTGCATGAGGTGGCAAAATCTATTGTTCAGGCGGTTGGAATTCCTGTAACACTGAAAATGCGTTCAGGATTTGAAGATACATCACTTTTTAAAGAAAATTTAGCTGCAGCTCAGGAAAGTGGGGTGAAATACATTACCTTGCATCCAAGGACTAAAGTGGATGGGTATGGTCCTCCAGCAAGATGGGACTTGATTGCTGAGGCAAAAAGTTTTCTGAAGATACCGTTAGTGGGCAATGGGGATATTTTGACTGTGGAAGACGCGTTGAGGATGCTTCGCGAAACGGGATGTGATGGGTTAATGATTGGTCGCGGAAGTGTGATCGATCCATTTATTTTTCATAAAATTAAAGCGTATTTTTCTGGCATTCCTTTTGTTCCTGAATGGCCCAGGCTCATTAACTATTTCCATGTTTATTTAAATGAGATGGGAGAGGAGATCCCATTGAAAACACAAGTGAATAAACTCAAACAATTATTCGGCTTTATCTTTAAAGGCAGTGCAAAGGCATTGGAAAAGCGTGATGAAATGCTAAGGACAACAACCTTCACCCATCCAAATCAGTTTTTGGAAGAGACACTCTGTCTGCTAAAATCTTGCTGGTAATAGGTTAAGTTTGTTGCTGAAATTGTTGCTCGCGCCCGGCGCCTTGGAGAGCTGTGCCCAATGGTACAGCTCTTTACTAGGGATTAAACTACAAACGCCCAAGCGGAAATGCTTGGGCCCTACGAGCTTTATGGTGTGTTAAGAGCTGCGCCATAGGGCACAGCTCCAGGGCGCCGGGCGCGAGCAACCGCCTTTTCAATGATACTTATGCTGCTTAATGAAGTTAGTCAAATAATTTCCCAAATACTTAATTTCATCGTTCAATTTTGGGTCTTTGATATTTCCATTTTCATCAAAAACTTTGTCTGCGCCCGGAACGCTTTTCTGCTTCGGCAACACGATGCTATTAATGTTTGATAAAATTTGTCTCACATGAACAAGGCATCTCATACCTCCAAGTTGCCCGGGAGAAGCACTCATCAACACAATGAACTTGTCGGTAAAAGGAGTTAAATCTGCTCTAGATATCCAGTCGATCGTATTTTTTAGCACTCCTGAAATTGAGCTATTGTACTCAGGACAAGACAGCAAAAACCCATCACTTTCAAGCATAAGTTGTCTCAGTTTCATCGCATTTTCAGGTATTCCTTGAGCGTCCTGAATTTCTTGATCATAGATGGGGAGCGGATAATCTCTAAGGTCGACTAATGTCACATCTGCACCAGCTTCCTTGGCACCCTCTACAGCTACCTTGACCAGTTTTTTATTAAGAGAAGCATTTCTAAGACTGCCGGCAAACGCTAATATTTTCGGAGAACTATTGTTCATTTAAAATCCTTCTTTCAAAAATTTAATTATTTCAGGTAAAAAGATCGGTAGATCCGCTGGAGTTCTGCTTGAGATTAGGTTTTTATCCACAACAACAGGTTCGTCTATCCATTGTGCACCCGCATTGATCAGATCATCTTTAATGCAAAAGAATGAAGTGCATTTCATCCCTTTTAAGATTTTGGCTGATGCGGGAATCCAGCCTGCATGACAAATAAAGGCGACAAGTTTTCCTTGGTCAAAAAATTCTTTGGTCAGTTCTATGGCTTTGGGGATTCTTCTTAATTTATCTGGAGCATAACCACCAGGAATAAAGAGTGCATCATAGTCTTTTGTATTGGCTTTTTCAATGGCGATATCTGCAACTTGTGGGAAGTCATGTTTAGATTTATAGGACTCTTTAGCTTTTTCTCCTGCAACGACGATTTGAGCACCTTCTTCCAACAATCGTACACGTGTGTATTGAAATTCTAGGTCATCGTATTGATCAGCAACAAACATTAAAATCTTTTTATTTTTTAACTTTGTCATATTTTCACATCCATTCTTGATATAGTTCCTAATCAATTATTATCGTCAACCCCTTATCTTTAAATGTCAAAATTTTTCTAAACATTATAGGCATAAGGCTTTATTGGCTGAAGCCTTGTAAAGAAAAATAACCACGGAGTGCACGGAGAGCACGGAGATAGAACAAAATAAAGGGGTAAACAAAAAGCTTATTATTTCACCCCTTTATTTTGTTCTATCTCCGTGTACTCCGTGGTTATTTTTCTTTACAACGGTTTAGCAAGAATATTCTTGTTTCATTACTACAGAATCTTCATAATCAATTTCCTCAGATAATAATACGGTGTTGAAATGAAAATGAATAATATAATTTACCTGCTACTATTTATTTCAGGTTTTGTCTGTGCAGAAGAGGTTATCAAGCAATGCCCCTTCGCTGCAAAAGCTGCTGAATTTACAGATCATCTTATCATCAAAAGCGAAGAGCAACCCTCGTTAATCAAACCTTTTACTTCCATTGGAGCTAGAGCAATTAGCCTTACAATGTTTCCATTGGGAACAGCAGCAGATCTCGTTTACCATTCCGGAGGAAAACTCAAAGAAACAGGGCAGGCCCTAATCTCCAAATCAGCAACAAACCGTCAAAAACACCAACAAAAATCGCAGCAAAACACTGAAGCGATCAAACGCAGTTTGCTTGGACTTATCGCTTCGCCCACAGCTGTGATCTCACCCGACCTTGTCAGCCATCATTTTTTAATCGACAAAACTCCCGCAGAAAAAATTGCTCCCTACGGAAAGCTCTATTCCATTTATGCACATGAACTCTACCCAGAAAGTATTGAAGAAGTTCAACGTATTGTTCTTGAGGCACAACTTACAGATAAAACTGTTTCTATCATTGGCGCAGGAATGAGCCAAGGGAAACAAGCACTTTCTAATGAGGATTGGAATGTTATCATCAATACATCAAATTTAAATTGGATTGAAATTGATCCTCAGCACAAAACTGCTAAAGTTGGCTCAGGTACAACCTGGGGAGACCTTCAAAATGCAGCTAATGAATATGGCCTTGCTGTACGGGTGATGCAAGCTTCCAATATTTTCAGCGTGGGTGGATCCCTCTCCGTCAATTGTCATGGATGGGATATCAAAACCGGTAGTTTGAGAAATACTGTGAATTCGGTCACCATTGTTAATGCAATGGGTGAGGTTCAAACATTAACTCGTGCAGATGATCTTTTTAACTATGTGATTGGGGGTTATGGAGGCTTTGGAGTCATCGTTGAAGCTGAGCTCTCATTAACAGACAACATTGAGCTCCTTGAAACCGGTGAAGAGCTATTAACTCAAGACTACCCAAGTTATTTTTGGCAATATATTCACAACAATCCTGATGTGGATATGCATCTTTTCAGGTTGTCACTTGATCCCAAGAAGCTATTTCAAAGCGGAATAGCAGTCAATTATGTTAAAGTCGGTGATGAGCCTTTAGTTGCTTATTTAAAAGATGAACCCAACCGAGGTAATCGCTTAGACCGCATTAAGCTTCACCTGGTTCGTAGGTTGAAATGGATTCGCAATTTTGCATGGAAGAGCGAAAAGAAAGAGGCATTGGAAGAAAAGATAGCTACTCGAAACGAATTTATGCGCCCTCCAATTAATCCTGTCTTCAATGGATCAAAGCATGATGTGGAATGGCTGCAAGAGTATTTTGTTAGCAGTGAAGAACTTCCAAATTTTCTGACATTTCTGGCTGGAGTCCTTCGTGACAATGAAGTGCCTGTTTTCAATGCCTCAGTCCGATTTGTCAAACACGATCCTGAGACTAAGCTTTCATATGCAAAAGGGGGAGACCGCTTTGCTATTGTTCTATTTTTTAATCAAAAATTGTCTAGGAAGTCTGTTCAAAAAACTCGTAGATGGGTAAGAGAAGTCCTAAATTATTTAGTAGAACATGGTGGAACCTACTATTTGCCTTATCAGCATTTTGCTACTCAAGGTCAATTTGAAGCCTCTTATCCTGGTTTCGAACAAGTTCGTTTTGTAAAGGGTGCATTGGATCCAGATGGAGTTTTTGACAATGGCCTTTATGCAGACTACATTCATAATGATCAAGTTGACGAGTCGCTTTTTAGAAAGGTCTTTGACAAGAAGAATGGGCAAAGGAAAGAAATACGAGATTTTCTTGAAAATGTGTTCATGCAGTTCAATGAAAAAAAATATTTTGAGCTTGTAGATCAAACCCTTCAAGATACCTCTTTAACGGATGATGAAATTTACGAGGTTCTTTATTCCAAGATCAAAAAAGCCAAAATGAATCCCTTGTCCGACTTACGTTGGAAGTTAAGGTCACTGAGCGAATTAAAAACAGACTTGGCTGACCAGGTCAAAGATCTTATGGATAAGGATATGGAGATCGATGGTTATGTTGAGATTGGCTACACAGGCCGCATGGTCCGACCCTTGAAAAGTCGCTTAACTCTAACTGGACCGATCTATGCAGTAAACGATAAGGAGCTTCTAACAGATTACGTGGAAGTCATGGGAACTCGTCCTTACGATACATTCATTCCATTGAATGACTATGAGCCATTTACAGAAGAACAAATTCCTAGCGAAAGTGTTGATCTTGTCGCTTGCTACATTGGATTGCATCATGCGCCTGAAGAAAAGCTGGACGCGTGGCTAGAGTCGATCAAAAGGATCATAAGGCCTGGCGGCACATTTGTTCTCATGGACCACGATGCCTACAATCAAAAGATGGTGGACTTAGTTGACGTTGTTCATAGCATCTTCAATATGGGTACTGGTGTTTCTCCCAAAGAAAATAAAAATGAGATCAGGAATTTCAAGCCCCTGCAAGAGTGGATTGAACTTTTAAATACACATGGATTTATTACATCGCAAAAAAAGCCAACGATGCGAAAAGGGGATTCTACCAAAAATACATTGTTAGCCTTCTATAAGCCTTTTGAAACAGCAGAGCAGCTCCAAGCTTCTTTGGGTAAGAATACTAAACATCGTCGCGCACAGATGCAAACGTATTTAACAGCACCGGAATGGCAAAATGTGCGTGCTGCACAAAACTATGCTGATTTTGTCGAGAAATACCCATCCTGGAAATATCCTTATTTCAGTGAAGTAGGCAACTATTGGAAAGTGTTTGGCAGCTCATGGAATGCTGCTAGAAAGGACAACAGCTTTAAGGATGTTGCCCTTTCTGAATATAATTTTATGGGACTGTTTATAGGATCAACAATGACTCTGGAGTATGGTTTGAAGGGATTGGCTACTGCTCCTGTAAAGGGATTCAATAAATTGATCGGCAGAAAACCTAAAATGAAAAGCGAAGAGTCTCTTCAAGGACCAGCAGGGGAAAGGGTAAAATCTTTAAAAGAGTATGGACAGTATATTGAGCATACTCCTTTTTACCAATACCATTATTTTGAGGATATTAAGGACTATTGGGGTTCTGTAGGTGGCACGATAACAGAAGAATCTCCACAAGGCAGTGCTAAGAATATTTTGTTAGGAACTTCGATGACTGCTGAGTATGCTGCTAAAGGGATATTATCTGTTCCATTTTCGATGATCTATACTTCAGAGGGAATTAAGGAAGCTGAAACCTTACATGCTTTGATTAAAGATCCATACAATAGATTGGAAGAGATTGATGATCGCATTAAGCTTGTACAAACTCATGAAAGCTTAGCTCTCAAAGAGGTTGAAATTCCACGCTACATGATCTTCAAAGATATAATAAGCAAAATTTCTAAAGATAAGTCTATCGAGTTTGTGTCTATTGCAGGTCAGAAGAAAATCCAGGTGGATATCAAGACTGTAAAAGATGCGTGGAGGGAAGATGTGGAAGGTGCTGAGTTACTTTATAATATTCCTGTAGCCACAGATAAGGCACACAAATATTTTGCCTACGAAGTAGAAATCGCGAAGCTTTGTGAAGTGCTACGAAACTTCGAAAGTCAGGGTTGCGAGGTTCTTTATATCCATGACTTTTAGAGGGCTACCGTTAAAATTAACCACGGAGTGCACGGAGGACATGGAGAAGAACAAAGGGAGCAATTGACAGGATATGAAAAGGATAAAATAATGGGTTAAATAATAAGCTTATTTATTAACCCCATTATTTTATCCTTTTTATCTTTTACATCCTGTTAATTTGCCTTTTGTTCTCCTCCGTGCCCTCCGTGGTTAATTTAACGTCAGGCCTACTACCTTTTAGTCATGACAGGGCCCGATGCCGCAACTCATAAATGTTGTGATGACATTCGCCACGGTCACAAACAACAGCAAATACAAAGCGAACTTTGAAAGCCAGTTTAAAGGGTCTTGTGTGGTCAAGCTTTGTTCAGGCTTGTATAAAAATAGAAGGAACGCAACAGCTAATACTACGCAAACAAACACAATAAATGACCATGTGTACAGGCTAAGTCCTAAAACAGGTAAGCCAAACTCAGCAAACCCTGGACATACGTGTAAAGATATCTGTCGTAATGCGACAAAGCCTCCAAATAATGAACTCAAAAGGGCTAAGCCATAATGGGAAGGCCTGACTCCAAACCAAACATTCAATAGGCAAGCGCAAGCTACACCAATCATTCCAATCCTTTGCAACATACAGAGGGGGCACGGTTCCTCATGCCAAAGGAACTGAACTCCGAAAGCGCTAAGCAAAACTCCACAGATAATGATGATAATTAAAGCGTTTAAATCTCTTTGTAAGTTCATTGGATGCTCCTACCAGTTGATTTTAAGGACATCAGTTGCATGATGCCAAAATATTAATGCTGCAAGTGCTAGTCCTATTAAAACGAATCCAAAGGCGGGGTATCTCATACCGAATAGAATCGATAGGATGGCTAAGGCTAATATAAGAAATGCAAAGGCCATAGAAAACTCCCTGTAGGGTTGAAATTTTTACCCTAATTTTTCGGCGAATGATTTTCAAATAAATTCTTTACATAGAGGAGATTAAATTAAAATCTTTAGTCATATTTAAAATAAGTAGTATAATATTAATATCAATAAAATTGATCGTGATTATTTATGGTTAATTTTAGAAATGTTCAAGATAGTTACTTTTCTAGAACTTCTGGCCCGGAATCTCTTGCCAATAAACAAAAGGTCACTTCTAAAGAAACACCTCAGACAGGGCAAATCCGTTCTCTGGTCAAACAGATCCTTCAAGATGTTGGCAAATTTTTTAAGCAGGTGAATGAAAATTCAAACTGCGAGAACCACTATGTTTCCATGCGCCATTCTTTAGGAAAAGTAAGGGAATTGGCAGGCCCGCTATTTAAAAAACTTGCTGAAGGTTTGAAAAAAGGTGCTCGAGCCCTTTCTGAAAATCGTGTGATCCGAAAAATGAAAGACACTTTGGAGTTCATCAAATCCTGTGATCTTAAATTTATACGAAGTTCAGAGGATCCTTTTTATAAAGAGCAATTTACAGAAGACCAAAAGGCGTTGCTTGATCTTTACCGCGAATTTGAAGAAAGCCAAAAGGAGATGTCAACAGATGATAGATTAAGCGAAGCGATCGCGCTTTTAGAAGCTATTGCAGGCATAGAATTTGAACCTAATCGCTATATTTACAGAAATGCAATGGTTGCAGAAGTACTGACAAAGCATATTGTTTCACAGCCTTTAGAAAAGGGGATGTCCTTTCCCATTCCATGTATATTGGATGAAAAAGAAGCAATTGTTTCGGAATATAAGGTGGATCAGCAGCTATTTATTGGAAATACTGGAATTCCTGTCACGATATTCGTTCCGACAGAACATCAGGAAAAATTGCATCCTTTGCTTATTTTTAGAGGCACAAAATTCAGTACGAGTACAAATTCGGATATTCGTTCAATTATAGAAAATTTAAATAAAGCCGGACCAGCGCGTGGTATTTACGATCAGTTTAAAAATAATCTAAGGACATTCTTTAAACATTGGTTTAAAGGGGAGGGAACAAGGCCTCTATTTAGGATTATGGGATACAGCCAAGGGGCGGTTCTTGGACAACGAGCTATCGTGGATTTCTATCCCTATATTGCCAAGGGAACATTAAATGCATCGATTTTATTTAATTCACCCGGAGTTGAAAAAGATTACATTGAAGGTTGGCTAAAAATAGATGAAAAGGTTCGTCCGGTTGTAGTCAATATTTTGATTACAAATGATATAATTTCTAAAAGGGGAACGAAATTCATTGGTGATGTCTATGAAGTCGAACCTCCGGTCAAAGGTAATTTCTTGCAGTCCCATTTGGGAGCTAAGCTTTTTATTGGCGAATGGCAAGTTTATCTGATCGATAATGACAAAGAAGGGGAGTCTGCAACGCGCAGACTTGTCAATGAGGTAATGAGCAGCAACGCTATCGAAGGCCTATATGCGCTGGCATCCCATCATCTGGAAGCGAAAGCTTCTTCGAAAGAACACCACAAAGTCGCTACATTCTAAGCTCAGTGTAGATGTTAAAGAAACACTGTCGCAGTGTTTCGGCCAGCCGTTACAAAAATAAGCGCCGCAGCGTTTCCACAGGCCGTTGCAAAATAAGAGTCGCAGCGTTTCCGCAGGCGTGGAGTGCGGTAGCGTAGCGAATGCGGAGCT
>JBDHQB010000051.1:0-6439 GCA_039806825.1 Parachlamydiaceae bacterium
TCTAGGGATGCAAAAGCAAACCCTTTCATCTCTCGCCCCTACTTAGCCTATTTGCTGCTGACGACTGAACGCTTACACAAATTTTACAGAGGAGAATACGATGGGAAGCCGTGAGATTGTACAGAAACCCGCCATACTAGTAATCGGAATCGATTGCCGAACATCCAATGCGCCAGAAGCGGGACCTCAAGACATTCCCAAACTGTGGGGAAGGTTTTACGGCGAAGATATTCTCAGCCAAATACCAAACAAAGTTTCCAATGAAGTCATCGCTCTCTACTGTGACTATGAAGGTGATTACACTCAACCCTACTCAGTAGTCATTGGTTGTCCCGTTAGCTCTATTGATATAATTCCTGAAGGAATGGTATCAAAAACTATTCCAGTCGGCTCTTATGCTGTTTTCCGCGCAATTGGAGAGCATCCTAAAGCCTTGATTGAAACATGGGGTAATATTTGGAAGCAGCCGAGCTTAGAACGCACATATACCAGCGATTTTGAACTCTATGGGAATAAATTCATTTCAGGCTTTCCCAAGGAAGTAGAGGTTTACATTGGGATTGATAGCAAAGAGGATGCTCTTTTCAATCAGTAATTCAGGGAAGATTTGAGGCTAGATTTGCTTCTAGCCTCGATTAGGGACTGTCATTTAATATTGCAGGTCACATTTTTCTTTTTTCAAGACGTGTTTCAGAATATCGCTGGTCTTTAATCCGATCATCATAGCTGCTGCTGCAGTATTGATATTAGGAATTACTGGACATATAGAGTTGTCAGCAACGTAAACATTGGTTGTACCATAAACACGAGTGTTGCCATCTATGACGCCTCCAGCAGAAAGAGGAGCCATTTTGCAGTGTGACGTAAAATGGTGCACATCTAAAGAAAGATTGCTGTTATTTTTTACGTACTCTTCAACAAATAAGTCATTATAATTTGAAAGCATGACTGGGATAATAGGATCGCCTAGAATAGGTTGATAGAAGGGTGGATCAATGGTCGCTAATTGATTCAGCATGTCCTTAATATAAAACTTTACGGCATCCTTCATATTATTTAGATCGATAGGATTTTTGTAGAAACCGTCATCTGCTGCAGCGAGTTGAAATGAATTATCACTGAGGATGTTGACACTTCCTTCACTCACGGGGTTCAAAAGTTCAAATCCCATCGCTATTACAGGAATAGGTATCCTTGGGTTAGCTGGTATGTATTCGAATAAAATTTGTAGCATGCGTGGGTCGCTTGCACTTCCACCTACAACTGGCAAGTAGACATTATGAATTGTAAATGCATAAGGTGCACCAATAGGTATGCCAAGAGTTGTTGGATTTGCTGATAACGTGACGAACATGAGTGGATGGTTTTGAAGATGTTTTCCTACATTCTCATTGATAAAAACGGGTTTGACTCCTGCATTCTCAAGAACATCTGAAGGGCCGATACCCGAAAGCTGCAACAGCTTGCTACTGTTGATGCCACCCGCTAAAACAACAGCTTTTTTAGCTCGTGCTTCAAAGAGTCCGCCATTCTGTATATATTGTACTTTTTTGGCTCGTCCATGTTTGTTAAAGATGATCTTCACAGCGACTGCATCAAAGAGCACATGCAGTTTGTGCCCGTTAACACCGTGCCCTTCTGGAGTAATCACCGAGCTATTTAAATAGGCTGTTGCACTACTTGCGCGTTTAGTCCCCGTAGGATCAATAAACCATTGAGCACGAGCGCATATGCAATTTTCGACGCTCGGATCGTTGTAATCTTGAACAACGGGAATTCCAGGGAATGCTGCCAGTGATGCAGGTAAAAGTACGTTTGAGGTGACTTGTGACACAGTAGGTGTCTGCAGTACGCTGAGGGCACCATTTTCACCGCGCTCCAGGTGTAATTGTTAATCCGTGATAATTCTCAAGTTCATTGAAGGTAGCGAGAA
Organism: Parachlamydiaceae bacterium; assembly: GCA_039806825.1. Classification (GTDB taxonomy): domain Bacteria; phylum Chlamydiota; class Chlamydiia; order Chlamydiales; family Parachlamydiaceae; genus JBDHQB01. The sequence continues at coordinate 1,934 of JBDHQB010000051.1, forward strand.
TATTGTCTAGGCTCCAATTATTGCTGCCAGAAACTTCTTCCCACCGTGAGTAGACTGCATTCGAACCACGGCCATAGTATAGACCGTTAATGGACGAGCCCCCGCCCAAAACCATTCCTGTTGTCCAATCACTAGTCCTTCCATTGAGTCCAGGCATTGGTAAGGTTTGGTTCCATCCTGGCAAAAATATTGAGGTTTTCCTGTGCCAGCTAATAGGTATGCAGGTAGTCCCACCGCTTCTATAGCCGGATCATTAGTTAAATTTCGTCCTCCTTCTAATCCTAAGACTGAAAAGTGACCTTCTTCTGATAATTTGCTCATCAGGATACAACCTGATGCTCCACCACCAACAACGATAATATCTGCTTCAAGGGTGTGTCCAGCCATTTCGCATTGATAACCCTCCCGATGACATTGATCGCCAAAAAGATTGACTGTTGTCGTTATTAAGGCGAGGATAATAAATTTTATTTTCATAATTGACCTCCACGGTTCAGCTAAGTAACACTATCAATGTCAAAGTTTTTGTCAAATAACTTTTATGAACTACATCTAGTTTTTTTTCACAATTCAAAAGACAAATTTCGAAGAGGCCTCAGACTCGACTTTAGCATTTTTTGGGGAAGTCAGAAGTCGGAATTCGGAAGTCAGAATATTGCATGCCCTGACATTAGCATGACAGCACTAATGCAAGAAAAAACTTCAAATATTCTTCTGAATTCTGGATTCTGTCTTCTGAATTCCTAAGTATTCAAACTTCAATATTTTGTAGCAAAAAATGCTAAAGTCGAGTCAGATAATTTGTGTTGCTATAACGTGTCTTTCATTGCAATGTAGCGGATATTATCCATTTTTTCGGAAAATTGAGGATCATTGGCGTTCACCCATGCATGAAATCCCGCTGCATTTATAGAGTGAAGGTAGTCCACATTAGGAATTGGTGCACTGGGGTAATAAAGGCCTAAACAAATAATACTCTTACATCTTTTTGCGTTTTCTATGATTTTACTAACGAGTCCGTGCTCTCTTATATGCTGATCATTAAATCCACGACAGTTTGCAATCAAGGGTACATTGAGTTGTTCAAGGATTCCATTTAAAGTGGATAACTCAATATCCTCATTAGCCCAGTGGGGATCTGGATTTTGACCATTGGGAAGAAGGGTCCAATCTTTAATAAAAGCATGGACAATGCATCGTTCATTACCGATTTCTTTTATGAACTCTTCTAAGTAATGAAAAACTGCTTTGTCTTTGAGATCAATGAGAACTTTGATGGAAGGATTATTTTTCAGAAAGCTTTTGAATTGTTCAAGACTTACGTTGTCTGAGGGAAATGGTTTTTTCAGTTCTGTGTAAAATTTCTCAGGATGTCCAATATAGGGTTGATTCACTCGTATATTTTTATTCTCGATAAATGGATTCGTTGCCCATGCTAAATCAATTTCAAATATTATATCCTTTTTAGATGCTGCTATTGCTGCTGCTTCTAGTTCCGTTGGTGTTGCCGTATGGGAATGAAAGTAAATGACCTGATCTTTTTTTAATAAATCTGCTATCGAGGGTAATGGCGAATATACTTTCTGTAAACTTCCTATCCCATAAGCATTTGTGGCTAATATTTGAGTCATAAAACATCACTTCTAATTGAGAACCATATTATGATGGATTTTCGAAATGGTCTTTGGGTTTATGGTGAAGCTGCTTAATTTTAATAACAGTGATGATATTCGGTCCAATTCCTGGGTTGTTCTCAACAAGAAGTTCAGCGACATAGGTATTTTTCTTATGATGAATATGTGAACATTCATCTTCAAAAGTAGCCTGAGTTATAATTTTATATTTCACTTTTCCTAAAACATCCACATCCTTCGTAAGCCTATCAATTTTAATAATAAATTCTGTTTGCGGCATGAAGGTTTGATTCGGATTACCAATGGCATTGATGATCGCATTGTATTCCAATAAGCTTTCTACTAATGGGGATGTTGCAGCTTGAATTTGTGCAAAAGCTACACATGCTAAAAAGGTCAGAATAAATTTTTTCATTTTTACCTCTTATTTTTTTAAGTTTTTTTGCCATTTTTCCAACGTTCAGCTAGTCCCAAAAAAAATTAATGACGGCAATATTCGTAATATCGAATATTACCATCAAACTTTTTATATTCTGGTCAAATCAAAATAAATTCTGCCATTGTCAGATGAAACAATCATATTGAATTTTTTTCCGTAAAAAGGATTAAAGCCAACTTTTGTATTTGCCAAAACAATGCACTCAGTCACCATTCCATGGACGATGCTGTCTAATTCTAAATTGATTAATGTGGTAGGAGTAAACCAAGTGATGATAAGGCCATTATCAACAGATATATAGTTTGCGATATCTGTGAATATATTTTCCGAGTTTTGGATGCATAAAAAGGATGCGGAACATATTCCCACTTCGACGTTAGTGCGAGAATTATATAACGTAGCCCTACCTGCTAAATACCTCGATGATACTGTTGAGCTAGGCATTGTAACATTAGATGTTGGGATTTCGATAAAGCTGCTAATAAAATCGTCCACGGATAAATAGTAGGATAACGTTTCATGTTTATGGCATTTCTTTTCAATAAGGATGTTCTGATCGACCATCTCATTGCTATAAGCGTCCGAAGGGGCACAGAATATCGACACTAATAATAGGGCATTTCTACAGGCTTTCTTTAAATCTAACATCATTTTCTCCTTAGTGTTGAGGGAACTTGTCTCATAATATCCTAAAATTCAGGTACCTTTAAGACGTGAATATCTATAGATAATGTTTCCTTCAGTGTCAATAAATTTATAAAAATAGAATAATTTATTAAATTAATTATAGTTATTAATTGACAATTATTTTCTAAAAGTAGTATAATATTTCTATTTAATAGGAGAAAAAATGAATACTTTTGATGAAAAAATGAATACTTTTGATGATATGATTGATATTTGCACTGCCCTTGGTCAGTTTGCGGAAGCTCGTTCAAAGGTTATTCCTGATAAAGATGTCATTTTGGACGTCCAGACAGTTAATGGACGAGAAAAGCTTACAACTACACGAGTAAGCCAAATGTCGTGGGGCAGACGTTTTATGAGGTTTTTTGGGCGCGATAGCGCTACTTTGACGGTAGTGGCAGCCTATCTACAAAATAAAGAACCCTATCTCGCGAAAAAGAGACTGATGAAACGATGGGGTAGTTGTTTTTACCATGGGAATTGCATTCACCAACTGGAATCTCTTTCTAAAGAGCGTTTAAAAGAATTACGAAGTCAAAAGACAAGAGGTTGTGAAATTTTTAAACGTTGCCTTGCGCATCACAATCAAAATAGTCTTCTCCCTGTCTATATTGTTTTAAAAGATCGCGAGAGAACTGGATTAAAATATAAATGGTTTTGCCAGTCTGGTATTCGAGATCCTATGTGCAGGTGGGATAAAGAGGATAAAGAGGTTCAAATGAAATTCAGAACGCCTAAGATTGCTCCCACAGAACATCTCTATTTGCCTCCCAATTTGCGAACTCAAGATGAATTGGAACCTCAAGTTTTAGGTTTTTGTTATGAGTACGGAATTGGTGTGGAAAAAGACTTAAAAAGGGCAGAGGATTTGTACGATAGCATCATTAAAGATCCAGAAAAACCTCGTCCGGGCATTCGTATAAGTGAAGTTCCTATTGCACTGGGTAACGCTTACTACAGCATAAGCCGCTTATGGTTTAAGCAAAATAAACAAGATCAATTCGAAATGGCTCTTCAGTATTTAACCAAATCCGCAGATATAATATGTGCAAGATATTATGGGCAAAAAGGAGTCCCTAAACCTGAAGAAAATGAAATGGCGATGGTAAAGAAGCAGCTTATCAAAGTTTATGAACTTCGAGCACAAATTCTTCAAAAGCAAGGTAATGATATTGGAGCTGGAAGAATTTTGGAGCACATTGAAAAACTAAAAAAAACAGACGCCCTAGAGAGTGTCTTCAAATTTGAATCATTCATAAAATAGCCCTTAAAGTCGTTTTCAACATTCCTAGATATATCATGCTTTCACTAGTGCTAGGACGATATTCATAGTCTTTGCTCAGTCTCCGCTGTTTACCCAGCCATGCAAAAGTTCGCTCTACTACCCATCTTCTTGGCAGTATTTTGAAACCTTTATCGCTTCTTTTGACAACCTCAAGTCGGCATCTCATATTTGGTATCAAGAACTTGCCTGTATACCCTCCATCTGCCCATATGATCTGTACACGGCTTAATACCGACTTCGCTTTTTCAATGACACCCAGCAAACCTTCTCGATCGTCTAGATTTGCAGCCGTCACAAATACTCCCAGCACTATTCCTTGAGTATCAACCAGTAAGTGCCTTTTTCTACCCTTAACTTTCTTTCCCCCGTCGTATCCTCTGAAGCCCCCTTTTCTGTTGTCTTAACTGACTGGCTATCAACTATTGCTGCAGATGGGTCTGATGTCCTTCCCTTCTTTATGC